>NZ_MUGR01000008.1:0-18399 GCF_002217195.1 Flavobacterium aquidurense
GATCCAAGTAAAGGAACTGGCAAAGGAGCTAATTAATTAATCAATAATTTATGATAATTAAAAAACTAATATTCGAAGATTTCGAGATACAAAAATTGTCTAAAAAGCTCTAAAAACAGATTGTTAGCAATCACTACAATTTAATGTTTACAATTATAAGATTAGAAAAACTTCAAAAACTAACAATATTGAAGACAAATGACAGGAGAGAGAAATCTATCATGTATCAAAAATGGTAAACCAAATACTCAAAACCAAAAAAAATAGTTTCTAAAAACTTTTTTTAAATATTATTCGCAAATTGAGCTGGAGATACTCCAGTTCTTTTGCGAAATGATTTTGCAAATGATACTGCATTTTTAAATCCTACGCTTTCAGCAATGGCCTGAGTAGAATATTTACGATACATATGATTTGTGATCATTTCATTAATGACATAATTAATCTTAAGTTCATTAGAGTATTCTCCAAAAGATTTACCAAATCGTTTATTTACAACATAAGATAAATAAGTAGTGTTCGTTTTTATCTTTTTAGCCACATAAGGCAAAGTAAAGTCGGCGTTTAAGTATTCATGTTTACTTTCCAGGGCTAGCAACTTCTCGACTATCTTATTTTCTTTGCTTCATCAATACTTAAATTAACGTTTTCTTTCTTCAGATGAATCTCTTCTTCCGGTTCCAAATCCAGGACAATTTCCTCGGTTTCGGGTAAATTTTTCTTCTCAAGATTGGCTTTGAATTCTTCAATTAAGGCGTTCATTTTTTTATGTGCCTTATTTTTATCCCTTATATTTTTAATCAACAAGAATACAATAGCCACAAATAAAACGACATAAAAAACTTTCAGGGCTTTATTCAGAAAAACATCGTATTTATATTTCTCCTGAATAGTAACCATCTCATCGGTCAAATCTCCTACCCCTAATTTATAATTTACTTCTAAAACTTCCTCATTTAATTTTGCTTCTGATTTTTCGTAATTATCTAAATAAATTTTTGAATGTTTATAAGCCAGTTCAGGTTCCTTAAGTATATTGTAAATCTTTGCCTGATAATAATTAGATTTTAAATAATCTACCTCATTGCTTTTTGTTTCAGCAGCAATAGAGTCTGTCTTTTTAAAAAAAACTAATGCCTTATCGTATTTCTTTGTTGTATAATACAGATCGCCTAAGTTATAATTCGCAGAACATAACATATCGGGCATATTATTTTGATCTGCCAGAAAAATAATATCGTAATAGGTTTTCTCAGCATTTGCATAATCTTTCTGCCAACTATAAATATTACCTAAACTTAATTTTGCTACAATCTTATTGTCCGGAAAATTTTGAGAATAACTAATTGTCTTTTTATAAAAATATTTAGCCGAATCAAGCAAGACTGCTTGCTTTGCATTTTTCATATAATAATTTTCATATGAGCCTGCCAAAGTCAAATTGATATTACTTTTATTATTTAAAAATTGTTCTTTATTATAAACACTTTCATTTTTATCAACGAAATCATTAAGTTGTCTTAGATCTTTAATCGCTAAGCGATAATTACCTACTGCATCATTTATAGACGCAATATTATTCTTAAACTTTACTATTTGCACAATGTCCCTAATTTGCGTAGAAAGCTTTACTCCCTCTTGGTAGTTTTCAAGAGCCTTACTAAAATTACCTCTTTTCCATTCAGCCAGTCCCGCATAATTATACAGATAAGTTGTAAGTTGTACTTTATCGCGTGACTCAGGTATTTTTGCTAAATATTTTAATGCTAAGCTATATTTCTCTTTCGATTTATTAGTATTTCCCTCTAGCTGAGTCAAATAAGACAATGCCGCATTTGCAAAAGCCAAATGCTTATTATTGTTAGATTTTGCCATCTGGTTAGCAAATACCATAGCACTATCTATATTGGCATTCGCCGTTAGACGAATTTTATCTTGTAATACTAAATACTCTTGTTCTGTCAAAGCATCTTTCTGCTGAGAAATTGCGGAATTCAGAACAAAAAAGAATAAAAAGGAGATGATCAGCCTCATTCATTTTGTTTTTTGAATCTCAAAAATAGCGCATATATTTTCAATAAACTAAAATAATGTAGTGTTTATATTATTTTTCTTCTTTATCTGTTAAAAAAATATAACATTTTAACATTGTTTTGTTATATTTTTATTACGTAAATTTGTTTTTGTAAAACTATCAAAAAATGAAACCAGACTTATTTCAAGCTCCAGATTATTACAACCTAGATGATTTGCTGACAGACGAACATAAATTAGTTCGCGAATCTGCTCGTGCATGGGTAAAAAGAGAAGTTTCTCCTATTATAGAAGAATATGCTCAAAAAGCTGAATTTCCAAAACAGATCATAAAAGGGCTTGGAGAAATTGGAGGTTTCGGACCTTATATCCCTGTTGAATACGGAGGTGCCGGTTTAGACCAAATTTCATACGGCTTAATCATGCAGGAAATCGAACGTGGTGATTCCGGTGTCAGATCGACCTCATCTGTTCAATCCTCATTGGTAATGTACCCCATCTGGAAGTATGGAACTGAAGAACAACGTATGAAATATTTACCCAAACTCGCTACAGGAGAATTCATGGGCTGTTTTGGCCTGACAGAGCCTGATCATGGTTCTGATCCGGGAAGTATGATTACTAATTTTAAAGACAAAGGCGATCATTATCTTTTAAATGGTGCCAAAATGTGGATCTCAAATGCCCCTTTTGCCGATATTGCTGTTGTTTGGGCAAAAGACGAAACAGGAAGAATTCACGGATTAATTGTTGAGCGTGGCATGGAAGGTTTTACAACTCCTGAAACGCACAATAAATGGTCACTTCGTGCCTCATCTACAGGAGAATTGATTTTTGATAATGTGAAAGTTCCTAAAGAAAACCTTTTACCGAATAAATCCGGATTAGGCGCACCTCTTGGATGCCTGGATTCTGCTCGTTACGGGATTGCCTGGGGAGCAATAGGAGCTGCAATGGACTGTTATGATACTGCCTTACGATATGCCAAAGAAAGAATTCAGTTTGGGAAACCAATTGGAGGAACTCAATTACAGCAAAAGAAATTAGCCGAAATGATTACTGAAATCACAAAAGCGCAATTATTGACCTGGCGTTTAGGCGTTTTGAGAAATGAAGGAAAAGCCACAACGGCACAAATCTCAATGGCAAAACGTAATAATGTAGATATGGCAATTCATATTGCCCGTGAAGCCAGACAAATGTTAGGCGGAATGGGGATAACGGGCGAATATTCGATTATGCGTCACATGATGAACCTCGAAAGCGTTATTACTTATGAAGGAACTCATGACATTCATTTATTGATTACGGGAATGGATGTAACTGGAATTCCAGCTTTTAAATAGTAAACAACTATTAAAATATATACAAAATCAATATAAAAAGCTTCTTCTAACCGAGAAGCTTTTTATATTTGCACAAAATTTACTAAAATGAATATTGAAACTATACACAATAGCATTCAACCTCAAAAAGATCAACTTTTACAACATTCTTTATACAATAAAATCCAGAGTATTGATGATTTACATAGCTTCTTAGAAAGCCATGTCTTTGCTGTTTGGGATTTTATGTCGCTACTAAAAGCTTTACAGGCTAAACTTACTTGTACAACAACTCCCTGGTTTGCTACAAAAAACCCGGAAACAAGATATTTAATCAATGAGATTGTTCTTGCCGAAGAAACAGATTTAAGCATCGACGGAAGAAGACAAAGTCATTACGAAATGTACATCGAAGCAATGGAAGATTGTGGTGCGGATATCAACGGAATTAACAATTTTTTATCTGAAGTAAATTCACTTCATAATATATTTGTTGCCATAAAACAAAGCGCATTACATCCTAATACAAAAGCATTTCTTGACTTTACCTTTAGAGTTATCGAAGAAGGAAAACCTCACGAAATTGCCGCTGCATTTACTTTTGGAAGAGAAGATTTGATACCAAGTATGTTTACTGCGATCCTGAAAAATTTTCAAAAAAACTTACCTGAAGTCGATTTGAGTAAATTGCTTTATTATTTTGAAAGGCATATCGAATTAGATGCTGATGAACACGGGCCAATGGCGATGCAAATGATCTCAGATTTATGCGAAGATGATGCTCAGAAATGGAAAGAAGTAGAAGAAATTTCGATCCTGGCATTAGAAAAACGAATTGGACTATGGAATGCGATTGAAGAAGAAATTCTAATGAAAGCGGAAATGGCATAAAAACCAAGACAAGTTATTTAACGTAACTATTTGTTTAGAATGAACCGAAACTTAATTTATTTAAATTATGAAACCGCATTGCAAACAAATAGTTATTGTTATTCTCTCTCTATTTCTTTTAAGCTGTAACGCCGAAGATAGCGCTCCAAAAATTCCCGTTACGCCAACATTACCTGTTCTCCCTCCTGTAACACAAGTTCCCACTACCCCAATTTCCGGCTCTGTAAAGTATTTGGCTCTAGGAGACAGTTATACCATAGGTCAGAGTGTTTGTGAGACCTGCCGCTTTCCTGAACAGCTAAAAACGATCCTGAAAGCAACCTATCCCCAAACGAATCTCTCATTAAAAGTAATTGCCCAAACAGGCTGGACGACTTCTAACTTAATCACTGCTATAAACAACGAAAATCCGGATTCTAACTATGATTTAGTCACATTATTAATTGGTGTAAACAATCAATATCAGGGCAAAGATTTTTCAGTTTATGAAAAAGAATTTCCTGTTTTATTAAACAAAGCGATCGAATTGGCAAAAGGTGATAAAAAAAATGTAATTGTCCTCTCTATTCCTGATTATGCATATACTCCCTTCGCTTCTAATTATGGAGAAGCAAACCGGATGACAATATCTACCGAAATAAATCAATACAATACATTTGCCGAGAATACATGCACAAAAAATGGTGTTAGCTTTATTTCGATAACAGATATTACGCGCCAAGGGCTCAGCAATCGTAATTTAGTTGCTCCAGACGGCTTACATCCGTCAGAAATAGCTTATAAAATGTTTATTGACTGCATTTTCCCTAAAGTAAAAATGATTTTGCAGGATTAACTGAAAAACGTTTATCGAAAAAATATTCCTTAATTTTGTAAAACGCCAAAAACAGATTAAAAGAATGTCATGCAATTAAGAGCTGAAGAATTAATAGTAATAATTGATCCACAAAAAGACTTTACGGATACTGAAGGCGCTTATGCGAAAAATCACACTATTAGTCAAATACAAGAAGTTAAAGCACGAATAAATAAGTTAACAAAACGATTAAACAAGAGTAGAGTTGTAATTATCTATTCAAATTATCAGAAAGACCAATTCGGAGACGGAATTTCGATGTGCATTGAAGGAACAGAAGGTCATGAAATTGACATCTTCCTGTATGATTTCAGGTTAATCTCGAAAACACAACACAGTAGTTTTTCATCAGAAGAATTTAAAACTTATCTAAAGGAGAATTCCATTCGTTCTCTTCTATTATGCGGCTTTCTGGCAGAATATTGCATCAGACAAACTGCCATTGATGCTCTGGAAAACGGATATAATGTAACACTTCTGCAAGAATTTATCGCAACCGGAGATGATGTACAACACAGGAAACAAGATATGTTGTCTGATCTGGAAAGCAAAGGAGCAATAACAATTGATGACACTTTCGATTGTATATAATAACAGTTAATCATGCAGGTTTTACCATCAAAAGAATTAGCGCCGTATATAAAACATTATCTTTTTTTAGACAATGCGGCTACTGATATACAGAAACTCCGTTTGTTTTCTGATGGTAATACGGGTATTGTATTTTCTTTAAAAAGTAAACTGATTTCAGACTTTAGTGACTATAAAGTAAAAAGCTATTTGCCTGATTCTTTTTTATACGGACAACTCAATGGTTTTAAAGACATATATTCAGACAATGCAATCACATTGATCATTGTCGTTTTTCAGCCTGACGGAATACATCAGCTATTAGGAATTCCTGCTAATGAATTTCACGATTCTATTATTGACATTCACGATGTATTTGATCGAGAAGGCCTGGATCTTCAGGAAAAACTATCAGAAGAGATTAATAATCAGCAAAGAATTGAATTACTGAATCAGTTTTTCAGAAATCTGATTACCGAAAAATCACCATCTGATGATCTAATTATAAAAAGTTCATTGACTTTTATTATTACCAATAAAGGCTATTTTTCTCTACAGCAATTAGTTGATCATACAGGTTATACAGAAAGACATCTGGAAAGAAAATTCAAAGAATGCATCGGATTAAGTCCAAAAAAATTTGGTAACGTTATACGGCTGCATCATTTCCTAAAATTACTAAAAGACAAATCTGATACTGCCAATCTGACTACGATTTGTTATGATGCAGGATTTTCAGACCAGTCACATCTGATCAAAGAATTCAGGAAGCATACCGGAATATCGCCCAGAGCATATTTATATACTACCGGAAAATTAACCAATAATCTTATCAAAACATTCCCTGATACATTTTAAAATGTCGGTTTTATACAATTTATAGCCTTTTCTGCATACTACTTTTGATTTTCAATTAATAGCACACAATATGAAAAATCTAAAAGTAGCCACGGCGCAATTTGAAAATAAAAGCGTTGACAAAAATTATAATTTAGCTGTAATCGAAAGACTTGCTGAAAAAGCAGCCAAACAAGGTTGTGATGTAATTTCGTTTCACGAATGTTCGATAACCGGATATACTTTTGCAAGGCATTTATCGAAAGACCAAATGCTGGAGCTGGCCGAAATTATCCCAACTGGTGAAAGCATCTTAAAGCTTACTGAAATTGCCCAAAAAAATGATATCGTACTCTTGGCAGGGCTTTTTGAAAAAGATGAAAACGATAATTTATTCAAAGCTTATGTTTGTGTTGATAAAAATGGTCTGGTGGCCAAATACAGGAAACTGCATCCGTTTATTAATCCTTATCTCACGCCGGGAGATCGTTATTGCATCTTTGAAATTAAGGGTTGGAAATGTGGTATTCTAATTTGTTACGACAATAACATCATCGAAAACGTGCGTGCAACAAAGCTTCTTGGCGCCGATATTATTTTCATGCCACACGTTACCATGTGCACACCTTCTACCAGACCAGGCGCTGGTTTCGTTGCGCCGGAACTTTGGGAAAACCGTGAGGCCGATCCCACTTCTTTACGACTGGAATTCGACGGAATGAAAGGTCGCGACTGGTTAATGAAATGGCTGCCGGCAAGAGCTTATGATAACGCGATTTATGCTGTATTTTCGAATCCGATTGGTATGGATGACGATCAGCTAAAAAATGGCTGTTCTATGATTGTGGATCCATTTGGAGATATTCTGGCAGAATGCCGTTCTTTTGATGACTCTTTTGCAACTGCAATAATTACTCCTGAAAAATGCATTCAGGCGGGAGGAAACCGTTATATAAAAGCAAGAAGACCAGAATTATACCGCGATATTATTGGTCAGGATCACAAATCCGAACAAAATGTAGTCTGGCTGAACTCTGACGAAAAAAGTTAAAACTACTATTTTATCAGACTTAAAGCGAATGAAAGATTTACCTTTGCAGGATTCATTAATCTACAGAATACCTTTAATAATGGAATTTTTTAAAACTACAAATGATGATATCGATGCCGTTTTCGATATTTACAATCAAGCTACATCGTATCAAAAAACAGTCAACAATAAAAGCTGGAGAGGTTTTGAAAGAGCCCTTATAGAAAAAGAAATTGCTGAAGATCGTCATTTTATAATCAAAGAAGAAAACGAAGTTGCCTGTACATTTGTGCTTACTTTTAATGATTTGATTATCTGGAAAGAGGCCAGCAAAGATCCTGCAGTATATCTTCATCGTATTGCTACAAACCCAAAATTCAGAGGACAATCGTATGTCAAAAAAATCATCGAATGGGTAAAAGTATACGCCAGAGAAAACAATAAAGAATACATTCGTCTAGACACACACAGCGGCAACGAAAGAATAAATAAATATTACACAAGTTGTGGTTTCGACTATAAAGGAATCAGTACTATCGAATGGACAAGCGAATTACCGGAGCATTATAAAGAAGGTTCTTTTAGTTTGTTTGAGATTAAGCTTTAGAATCCTTTTGCTTAAAAACACAAACCCCCTTGTAAATCAATTTTTACAAGGGGTTTTAATTTATAGCTACATTTAAAAAATAAGAAAAAACTTAAACTAAAAAATACTGCCTTTTGAGTGTTGTCGCTATTTTTAGATTATAAATTCACTTATTAAATTTAAAGCAAAGACATTAAATTCAGTTAGTCTATATTTGGACAAATGTGTGCGAAAACATGACCAAAAAAAAGATTACTCCCTCTGATACCACAGCTTTTCCTGACAGGACTAAAACAAATTATAATGATGAATTATTGCTTGTTAATAAAAGGCTTGCGCAGCAAATAGAAGAACGAAAAAAACGTGCCGCAGAATTAGTTATTGCAAATGCAGAACTGGCATATCAAAATGATGAAAAGGAAAAGAGGGCTGCCGAATTGGTCATTGCAAACAGAGAATTGGCGTATCAGAACAAAGAGAAGCAAAAACGGGCAGACGAACTGAGTATTGCGAATTCTGAACTGCTTTTTCAAAATAAAGAAAAAGAAAAACGTGCAGCTGAACTGGTTATTGCCAATGCTGAACTGGCGTATCAAAACCAGGAAAAAGAGAATCGTGCTGCTGAACTTGTCATCGCAAACTCAGAACTGGCCTATCAAAACAAGGAAAAACAAAAACGAGCAGATGAATTAAGTATTGCCAATTCTGAACTGCTTTTTCAAAATAAAGAAAAGGAAAAACGTGCGGCTGAACTGGTCATTGCCAATGCTGAACTGGCGTATCAAAACCAGGAAAAAGAAAATCGTGCTGCTGAACTTGTTATTGCCAATAAAGAATTAAGGTTTCAAAATAAAGAAAAGGAAAGACGTGCGGCTGAACTTATAATCGCCAACAAAGAACTCGCTTATCAAAACAGAGAAAAAGAAAAACGCGCCGCAGAGCTTCTCATAGCTAATGCAGAACTTACTTTTCAGAACAATGAAAAAGAAAAACGTGCTGCTGAATTGATTCTTGCCAACAACGAACTCGAAGCTTTTACCTATATATCCAGTCATCATCTTCAGGAACCTTTACGAAAAATACAGGTTTTTTCAGACCGGATTACTACTGACGAATATCAGAACTTAACAGAAAAAGGAAAATATTATTTTGATCGTATAGAGGTTTCTGCCTCACACATGCAATCGCTAATAAATGATCTGTTAACGTATTCCAGAACAAGTGTAACCGAAAAGAAATTTGAAAACACAAATCTTAATGACATTATCAATACTGTAACTGAAGATTTAAAAGAAGAAATAATACTCAAAAAAGCCGTTGTCGAAGTATCAGGAGATTGTAATGCCGTTATAATACCATCACAATTTTACCAATTAATATGCAACTTAATTAGTAATTCGCTTAAATTTTCAACAAAGGAAAAAGCGCCTCATATTACTATAAAAAGTTTGTACACCAAACCAAAATCAAAAAAAAATCCTTCATCAGCAGATTATTGCCATATTATAATTACTGACAATGGTATTGGATTTGATCCACAATTCGAAAGCCGTATCTTCGAAATGTTCCAGCAGCTTAATAACAAGACTGATTATAAAGGAACCGGAATTGGGCTGGCAGTTGTCAAAAAAATTGTAGAAAACCATAACGGAATTATTACAGCGACTGGTAAATTACACCACGGAGCTAAATTTGACATTTATATTCCTATAATACAATAGTAATATTAAACGATCCACATTATAATTACAAACGCTACAAAAGCGTATCGCTTCATCATTGAGCTTAAGATCACAATAGTGCAGTTCTTAAAAATTACAACAAGCAGTAAAAGTTCAATCAGAATTGAAGTGCAGTTTGTCGATGTTATTGGCTTTTTACAAAATCACTTTGTTAAAACTGACTTTCAAAAAAGACAAGACCAGATTTTTGAGGAGCATTTAGTACCGCTGCCAGAAAATTTACCGTGGTTTTATTCTGAAAAACAGGCAACTTGATAGCTAAACCAGATCAAATAGTGAGATTTTGTCGAGTGATTTACTTTTAGAAGACGATTTACCTTAAAACCCCCATTAAAAACCGCATTTCTTTAGTCCATAAACGTCTAAAAACCACCTTTAAAAGTAAGTTATTAAGTACTAATCACTAAATAGTAAGAACTTAAAATGCAGTTCGTCGATTATAATTACATCTTGTCTAAAACCGGCTAATTTCTATATTAAATCTCGAATTACATTATACATTTGCACTGAAAATAAACAAAATAACAAATTTAATTTTAGTCAAATTCCCAATGAAAAAAATAATTTTAGCCTCTATTCTTATGTTAGGCCTTGTTACAGTAAATGCTCAAAATGTTACATTAAATGTAAACTTAAAACCTATCCAGACTTTAGTGGTTACTCCTGCACAAAAAATTGTAAATCTTAATTATACAACTACAGATGATTACAAAAACGGTGTATCTTCTACAAATGCAGATCAATTAACCATTTACAGTACCGGAGGTTTTCAGGTAAGAGTAAAAAGTGCAAGCGCTACACTGCAAAGCGGAAGTAAAACAATAGATGCTAATACTATCCAAATTAAAGCATCTGCTGGTTCTGATGCTGTAAATGGTGCTCAATATACTCAAAACGTTCAATTATCAAACACCGAAGCTACTTTGGTAACTTCTACAAAAGGTGGAGTAGATAAAAAAATTAGTATCGAGTATAAAGGTGCAGGTGCTAATACTTATATTGACAATTATATTCCGGGACAAAATCCTACAGTTTATACTACTGAACTTACTTATACTATTGTAAGTCAATAATACCTTTAGGTGAAATAAATAAAAAAAATGTCACAAGAAATTGTGGCATTTTTTATTTAGTTAACTTTGTTTTACTTCAATTAATTTCCCAACAGATTTTTTTAACCTACTTAAAATGAATAAACTTGTTTTACTTTTTTGTTTTTTAATTTTTCAGGCGCACGCGCAAACGGGTATTTCTGTATCACCTCCAAGAATTTATTTTGAGTCGAAACCCGGAACGAGTAGTACTCAAAAAGTAACGGTAACGAATGTCAGCCTAAAAAACACTTTGGATCTTGCCGTGAGTCTTGGTGATTGGGAGTATGATGAAAAAGGTGAAAATATGATGTACCCTTCGAATACTTTAAAAAATTCTTGTGCCAGCTGGATTTCTGTCAAAAACAATGACAATTATTTCACATTAGCCCCCGGAGAAAGAAAAGAACTGGAAGTTACTATTACACCCGTAAAGATAGCCAATGATACGCTGCCCACTCATACAGCTGTTTTATATGTAAGCCAAATGAATCCTGTGGATGATTATGATAGCAAAGGAGCAAATATCAAAGTTAGTATTCGTTCCGGAATCAAAGTTTTTCACACTTTTTCGAATAGTCTTACCAAGAAAATTGAAATTGAAGATTTAAAATTTGATCAATCTGCCAATAACCTAAACTTAAAATTTAAGAATGAATCCCAAATTTGGGTCGATGGCAAAATTTCAACTGAAATTATAAATGTCAAAACGGGTAAAAAAGTCGTGGTGAATGATATTGTTTTTTATACATTGCCGGGCAATTTACGCAAATTAAGTATTCCTGTTACTGAAACTTTAGAAAAGGGATCTTATAATGCATCTGTGATTATTGATTATGGCGATTCGTCTCAATTGGAAATGGCTGAATTAAATTTTAATTATGAATAGACATATTCTTATTATTCTCTTTTGCACCCCATTTTTTGGATTTTCTCAGGTGTCTTTTACATCTTGGGTAAATTCCTATTTACAAATTAATTCTTATAATGGGAATACCAATTCTGATGCCTATACGGTTACATTTGCCGGAAATGGTAATTTGAATGTTCCGCACTGGAAACTTTCTGCACGATTGAAACAAAACATTGTATCTGAAGATGGCAAATTTACCATTCCTTCTAATAAAATTTCTTTTCAACCCATTTCTACAACTGGTCAGGCGTATCCAAATCCGGTTCCGACAATTTCGCAAATTGGCGCTCCTTTAAATGTTTTTTTACAAGACAATAGTGAATCTTTTTTGATTCCCAATTCTAATGCCCCTATCTATAACAATCCGCAAACGCCAAATGGTTATTACAATCTTCAGCTAAAATATGCACTGACCCTTCTTGGCGGTTCTTATTTAGGGAGTTTTCCTGCCTGGACACGATTTATTGCTCCTATAGAATTTACGGCATACGACCAAAACAATGTTATAATTGGAAAGATGAGTCATGATTTCCAATTCCAAATTGGAAATATCACTGATGCACCGCCTCCTGCAGACATACTTTCTTTAAAAATAAATACGAATGCTGCGAATGGGCTTTTAGAATTTAAAACAATGCAGGATTATAATAATGGAACCAGTGTGACTTATACAGATGGACTATCAGTAACCACTAACAGTAACTTTCAGATTAAGGTAAGATCCCTTCAAAGCAACTTACAATCTGCTGCCGGAAATTCGATTCCTGTTGAAGTGATTAATTTAACTTTAGTGCCGGCAACATCTAATGCCAGTCAGCGTATTTTCCCCATTGTGCTTAGTGCTGCCAATCAAACTCTGGTACAAGGCAATAGTACTAATAACATGCCTTACCGTTTCGATATCAAATATTTTACACTACCTCAGGACATTCGTTTGATTGATGCAAAATCAGACAACTATACGACTACTTTACAATATGAGATTACCCCTCAATAATTACTAAAAGATGCGTTCTTGTAACTTTAAACTTTTATCAATCTTTTTTTTGTTCTTTATTCTGGTTAACCCTTTGAATGCTCAACAGATTCAGAATGCGGTTTCTATGGAGATAGAAAGGGATGCTTCTTTTCAAAAAGGGTCTTTACTGAGTTTAGTAGTAGTCATTAAAAACACAACACCGGATAAAATAAACGGAAAGATCAATTTTACCCTTCCTAAAGGTCTGAGAAACCCTGCGGCTCAAGGTTTAGAAATTGCGATGCTTCCTGATGAAACACGCCACATTCCTGTTAAATTTATAATTGAAGAAGAGGCTGCTGCCGGGTCTTCTGTAATTGTTTGTAAATTAACAGATGCTTCCGGAAAATTGCTTGCAGAGCAAAGCACCAATCATGTAATCGAGGTAAACAATACGCTTATTATTACTCCTTTAGAAACTTCTATTTACAGATCATCAAACAATGAACCCATAAAGGTAAAAATAAAGGTCAGCAATAAAGGGAATATCAGGCAAAATATTACTTTAGTTTGTAAGTTTCCGGACCCGACAAATGGCAATTTATTTCTGGAACAAAATGCTGAAATTGCTGTAAAAAAAGATTCCATTTTCACTTTCACTTATCTTCCTTCAAAGGAATTGGCCAAACAATCCAGCTATTCTGTACGCATATCCGGATTCAGGAATCCAAGTAAAGAAATGTTTGGCAATACTATGGTAGAAGTTCAAAATATTGCCAGCGTGCAACAATATCAAGGTGACTTATTTATTAATTTTCTGGATGAGGCACAAAACCAGATTACCTCTAGTTACAGAAGATTTGGTGGCGGAATCGATTTTTATCAGCTAAGAGGTTCCGGTGGAATCAACGTTCCTTCAGGCTATCTTTTTATGCAAGGAAATGTTGCTGTAACAAATGGTCAGGAAATTCCTTTAATCACCAATACCAATTTAGTATATCGTCAGGAACAAAATGAATATACCATTGGAAATATTAATAAACTGCTTGAAATGACTCTGGTAGGACGAGGTGCAGAATACAGCCATACGTTCGAAAAAAATCAAAAAGTTGAAGTGGGTTTTGTCGATCAAAATTATAATTTAATAGAACAGGACAGCTGGCTCAAAAATGGTTACGGTTTCTTTGCCAAAGGAATGCTTAACTCTAATAACAGCTCCCGTAATGCTTCGGGCAGCTATCTGTACCGCTATGATCCATTCGAAAAAGCAAAACATAGTATTTTGGGAACAGAAGTTAATTATGATTTTAATCCAATCTGGAGACTGAACGCAAAAGTAAACGGTGCAATGAGTATCTATGAAGTACAAGATTTTGTTAAACCTTCTTTTGCCGGAGAAACCAATTATTCGGGAAAAATTAAAAACTTCAACATCAACGGAAATTATTATTTAAGCTCTGATTATTATCCCGGAAACCGACGAGGAAGTATGCAGCTGCAGCAGAATATTGCTACCAACATCAAAAATCATAATCTGCACGCAAATGTCATTTTTTCTGATTTTTCGCCTAAGTTTTATTCATTTGAAACACAGCAAAAATCGACCAATAACAGAATAGAAGTAGGAAACCGTTTTCCCAAATTTAGAGATTTTACGCTTAATTTATTATATCAATATCAAGACGAAAGTTCTAATAGCTACAATCGACTTTTAGGAAATTCAGATAATACAGCTCAAAAAATGTTTGCCAACCGTATCGTTGAACAATTTTCATGGGTTAATAATGCATCGCGGCAATCAGCAGTTTTAGGACTTGAAACCGGTATTGTCAGATATCCGATGCAAACTGATAATAATTTTCAGATGAAGGTAAATGCGAATTATAATTACAGAAATTTTAATATTAATTCAACCTTTCAATCGGGCAGTTATTATTTATCTGAATATGCTTTTTCCAGTATTGCCGGCAATGGTGTAAATTATGAGAAGCTTTCATTATCTTTATTTTACACCAATAATTTTGTAAACGACAAAGTAAACCTGAATACCGGAATTTCTTATATCAAGGATATCGTTTACGGAAAATCACCTTCTGCATTTATAAATGCTAAATATAACGGAAAAGCATTCAGTACTTTTTTCAATTCTTCCTGGTACAATTATTCTGTTGGATCTCTTAGCAATAACACGCTAACTTTTGAAGTTGGGGTAACCATAAATCTACAGAAAACAATATTAAATCCCGATCAAAAAAGTACCATCAAAGCGGTCTTATATTACGATACAAACAATAATAATCAGTATGATCCGGGCGAAAAATACGCTGCAAATTATATGATTAACATCAATAAAGTAGCTTTGCAAACCAATGCAGACGGAATGGCAACTTATAAAAGAGTGCCTTACGGAACTTATTTCTTAAAGCAGTTTACACAAGATGGCTGGTATTATGATGATGCTACTTTTGAGGTTGACAGGCATTCGTACAGTCTTTTAATTCCGCTTCATCAAAGCGGAACAATGCAAGGAAAAGTTTCCTTTGCCTACAATGCCACAACAGTAGTTGATTTTCAGCACCGCGCTTCCGGCATCTCTTTTAGCATCATGAAAAACAATCAATTGGTCAAAAAAGTATACACTGATGATGACGGCAAGTACATATCGTTTCTTCCTATTGGTGATTATGTCATTACCATCGATGAAAAATCATTGCCTGCCAATACATTTTGCGAAGTAACAAGTTATGACATCGCTCTAAAAGCGGGAGAAATAGTAGTCGTACCTGAATTTATTATAAAAGTAAAGGAAAAGAAAATCAATACTAAAAAGTTCTCTAATTAATATTTTTACAGAAAGCCCCGTTCTTAAAACCTCTTTAGAAAATTTTTCCAAAAATTAATCCATAAAAAAACCCCGAAATACAGATTTCGAGGTTTAGTATTATTTAACTTAAAAAATTGCAGAGAGGATGGGATTCGAACCCACGATACAGTTACCCATATACTAGCTTTCCAGGCTAGCTCCTTCAACCACTCGGACACCTCTCTAAATTGGTCTGCAAATAACATAAAAAAAACTGAGTTAGAAAAGCAAAATCCAATATTAGTTTACATACTTTTTCTAAATTCTTCCATAAACAATTTTACGGCCTTTTTTTGGTACGCTCCTTCGATCGTTAACATAAACGAATCTCTTTGTGTTGTAACTCCCGTAATATTGATCGCTTTTATATTGCTCCATCCTTGTAAAGCCTTCTCTGTCACAACAGTAGCCCAATAATCACTGTCGTCAACCAATCGCAATAAAGCATGCACTGCGTTCAATTCTATAGAAACTTTTGGCTTCATATTGTTTTTCAAGAACAATTCATCCAGAAACTCTCTGGAATTAAATCCTTTTACGGGTAAAATAAGGGGCAGATCTTCTATTTTTTTAAACGAAATTTTATCTAAAACTGCCAACGGATGGTCTTTTGAAACCGCCAAAACTAATTTTGATCGGAACAAAGGCACCTTTTGAAAAGGAAGTTCGATTTCGTTTGACGAGATTACCAAAACCAAATCTAATTCATTATTTAATAATTTGTGTTCTAAAGGTTCAGTGGTGCCATATTCAATAACGATTTTTAGATGTGGATAGGTTTTAGCAAACAAATTCACGACAGGCAGAACCAAAAGTCCAAAAATATAGGTTACGCCTATTCGCAGTTCTCCACCAATCATTTGGTTCAGATCGTCGATAGCCTGTTTACCGCTTTGTACATTTTCGATCACTTGTTTGGCGTGAATCAGGAAAACAGATCCGGCTTCGGTAAGCTGAACTTTTTTGCCAATCCTTACAAACAAAGGCATTCCCAGTTCTTCTTCTAATTTTTTTATTTGTTGAGACAAGCCGGATTGTGTCACAAAACACAACTCCGCAGCTTTTGTAAAATGCAGTACTTCAGCAGTTTTAATAAAATATTGTAATTGATAAATTTCCATATTGATAAGTTATACTACTTATTATCAGTAAAATTATTAATTTTTCTAATGAAATACTAATCCCGAACTTTGTAAAAAAATATCAGTCATTATGTTTAAAGCGTTAAAATCAAAAAACTTCAAGTTATTCTTTTACGGACAATCTGTTTCGGTAATTGGAACCTGGCTGCAAAAAACAGCCGTAAGTTGGATGGTTTACAGCGTTACGGGTTCTGTTTTTTTACTTGGGTTAGCTACTTTTTTAAGCATGATTCCGTCTTTATTTCTGGCGCCTTTGGCCGGAAGTATTATTGGGCGTTACGACAGACACCGCGCCATGATTGTATTGCAATCTTTGGCAATGCTTCAGGCAGGAGCTTTGGCTTTATTGATCTATCTCAAAATTTACAACATCAACTTTATTCTGGCACTGAGTTTAATTCAGGGAATCATCAATTCCTTCGATATGACTTGCAGACAGACCATGATGATTGATATTGTTAATGACAAAGAAGATTTACCAAACGCCGTGGCCTTAAACTCGACTTTGAACAATTTTGCCCGAATTGCCGGCCCTGCATTGGCCGGAATTATTCTGCACAATTATGGTGAAGACATTTGTTTTATTGGAAACTTCCTGAGCTATATTCCTGTTTTGATTTCTTTATTGATGATGAAAATCACACCGCATATTAAAGCCACCGATAAAATGAAAATGTATGATGATTTTATCGAAGGATTAGATTACATAAAAAAAGAAACCGAAATGGCCAAAATGCTTTTAATGTTAATGTGCAGCAGCTTGTTCGTCATCTCTTTTAATACTCTTATGCCGGTTTTTGCCAAAGACATTTTTAACGGAAATGCCCAAACTTTCAGCTGGTTCGAAAGTGCCGCCGGAATTGGCTCTATTGTATCAGCTATTTATCTCGCCAATCTTAAAAAAGCCGACAATATGGGCAAAATAATGATCATAGCGAGTTTATTATTAGGTTTTAGTATCATTATAATGGCGTATTCAAATAGTTTAACTATTGCGCTTATTTGCATGGCTCTGAGTGGCGTTGGTATGATGGCACAAACCTCATCGATAAATATTTATGTTCAGACACAAAGTACCGTAAACATGCGTTCCAGAAGTATTAGCTATTATATGATGGCCTATCAGGGAATGATTCCTGTGGGAAGTTTGATTATTGGCTATGTTTCTCACATCATCGGAACCAGAAATACCGTGGCGATTCAGGGAATTATTTCTATAATTTCTGTTATTGTATATGTGTATTATAAAAATCGCAGTTCTGAAGAAGAATTTGAAACTTGCGAAGTTCAATACAAGGATTCAATTTAAAATTCCAAATTCCAAGGGAAGGCGCATTTTGAACCTTATAAGGAATTATAAATTAAGGTTAAATAATCTCAATCTGGATTCCAATTATCTACAATTTTGTCATTTCGACCCGAGGGAGAAATCACACGCGTAACTCTGCAAAGATTAAAACTTTAGGAACGGAGTTTCTAGTGTGATTTCTCGTTCCTCGAAATGACAAAAACAACGCAAAAAAAATACAGTAACCACAATCTTGTCATTTCGACCGGAGGG
>NZ_MUGR01000008.1:18417-86395 GCF_002217195.1 Flavobacterium aquidurense
CCCTCCGGTCGAAATGACAAACTGGATATAAAACACTTTAATTAAATGAACTTACATCACTTATATGGTGAAAAAACACTTATATGGTGAAAATTTTACAACGAAAAAAGGAAACTCCAATTACTAAAAAAATTCCAAATTCCAATTTTGAGATTTAATTCTCGCGTTTTGGAATTGGGACTTTTAAAATATTGGGACTTTTCTATTTACAACGAAATTTCACCACGCAAAGCCGTTTCGAATATGGTTTTAAATTCGGCTTGAGGGATGTTGTGTCCTAACAAATACATTAGTTTTGTAATGGCTGCTTCTGTAGTAATATCTTTTCCTGAGATAACACCAAGGGATTTTAAGGCCGTACTGGTTTCGTATTGTCCCATATTTACACTTCCGCCGGAGCATTGTGTTACATTTACGATATGCAAACCGGACTGAATCGCTTTCTGAATCAGGTTCAAAAACCAATCTTCGGTAGGTGCATTTCCGGATCCGTAAGTTTCCAGAACAATTCCTTTTAGATCTTTAATGGCCAGAATCGAAGACAAAACGACTTCGCTCATTCCGGGAAACATTTTTATAATCGCAACGTGATTGTCTAAATTCTTGTGGACAATTAATTTTGCATTTTCTTGTATCGGAAGAAATAAATGCCTGTTTAATGTTAAGTGAACACCAGATTCTACCAATTCAGGATAATTGGGTGCTGTAAAAGCTTTAAAGTGTTCTGCATTTACTTTTGAAGTTCGGTTACCACGATACAATTTGTATTCAAAATACAAACATACTTCATTGATAACCGGTTTTCCGTTTTCTTGTAATGAAGCAATCTGAATCGCCGTAATCAGGTTTTCTTTGGCATCAGTACGCAAATCACCAATTGGCAATTGAGAACCTGTAAACACTACCGGTTTTGCTAAATTCTCAAGCATGAAACTCAATGCCGAAGCTGAATATGACATGGTATCTGAACCATGCAATACCACAAATCCGTCAAAAGAAGCATAATTTTCTTCGATGATCTCAGCAATTTTTGTCCATTCTGCAGGATTCATATTAGATGAATCTATAGGATCTTCAAATGAAACGGTCTCAATCTCACAATCTAATTGTTTGATTTCAGGGATTTTTTGCAGTAATTTCCCAAAGTTGAACGCTTTAAGCGCGCCAGTCTCAAAATCTTTGCTCATACCAATGGTTCCACCGGTATAAATCAACAATATTTTAGCTTTAGATGACATCCTGGTATTTTAATTTATTGACTACAGGATTCGCATACATGGCCAAAAATCCTTGTCTTGCTACAGGATTATCTGTATTACCAATACGCATTTCTAAACGACGCTCAAACAACGATTTCTCGCTCTCTTTATATAAATGAGAAAATTTATCGGTTCCGTTCAAAATATCGTAAGCAATAAAATTAGTTGGCCATAAATGATAATTCTTTAAAACCGAATCATCAATAACTTGTGCCAAAGCCTGAATTTGCTTGTTTGCATTATCATTTTCAGCCACAATCTGATCAATTTCAGTATCAAGAACATCTCCAACAGAAATATGTATTCTTTTTTTAGTTCCCATGATACCGCTTAAAATGGTCATGAAATCTTCATTTTTTTCTTTAACGTATACTTCGTTGTTGGCTTCTGCCATTAATTGCGGCATTTTCAGCACATCAGTAGGATCATATTCATAAGAAATAGAAACAGGAACAATCTTTAATTTCTTAAAATAATCCATCAAATTAGGTTCATCAGAACCCATTCCTATCATTTTTAGTACTCCCGGATTGGTTTCGTCGTTTCCGTCTTTGGTACGTCCCTCTCTTTGTGCGATCCAAACCGAACGGTTTTCGCGAAGTAACAATTGCCCGATATATTCTGCTAATAATTTAGAACTCTGCAGCATTTCTCTTGGCGTCTGACCTCTTAAAACCAAAAAATTTCTATTCAGTTTTGCCAGTGTGCTTAAGAACGCTTTTTTTACCAGATTATCTCCAATTGCAGATGCTGTCATGACCAATCCATGCTCGAAGAGGCAAACATTTAATAAGGTTGTATCTAACAGGATATCTCTGTGATTAGAAATAAATAAGTACGATGTGTTTTTTTCAAGCTTCTCAAATCCTGAAGTAGTAAGTCCTTCAGAACTTTTCTCCAGAACTCTTTGTATGGTATTATAAATAAAGTTGCATTGAAAATCACGAATTGAATGTGTTTTTTTAAGCTGCTCTTTCCAAACCTCATCTTCTACTTCCGGAAAAGTAAAGTTCATCATGGTTTTCATCATCGGGTGATTGGCAACATCATGAAGTGCTTCATTTATTTCAGAATCATAAAACGGTCGAATGGCATCAAATCTCTGCATTATTTATATTGGTTTTAAGTGGGCAAAAGAACAAAAAAAAAATTAAACTATTGTAAGGTATAAATTAAATCCCAAAAACGTTTACAGAATTTTGTGTTGTTCGTTGTGCAATTTCCTCTTCAGAAACGTCATATATATCGGCCAATTTAGAAATAACATTGACCAAATAACTGCTTTCATTGCGTTTTCCGCGATACGGAATTGGCGCCAGATATGGCGAATCTGTCTCTAAGACAATATGTTTTAGATCTATCTCTTTTAAAAACTGATCGATTTTTCCGTTTTTAAAAGTCACAACTCCTCCAATTCCCAACTTCATATTGTAAGATATCGCCTGAAGCGCTTGTTCATAGGTTCCGGAAAAACAATGAAAAATTCCGAATAAATCATCTGATTTTTCTTGTTCCAAAACTTCGAAAATTTCATCAAAAGCCTCACGGCAATGAATTACGATAGGTAATTTATATTGCTTTGCTAACTGAATTTGTCTTTTAAAAGCAATTTGCTGTTCTTTAAGATGTGTTTTATCCCAATACAAATCAATTCCGATTTCGCCAACCGCATAAAACTTTCTCTTAGCCAGTTCTGTTTCGACATGTTTCAATTCTTCTTCATAATTATCTTTGACGTAAGTGGGATGCAAACCCATCATCAGATATACATAATCAGGATAATTTTGCTCCAGATCGTACATCGATTGTGTTGCAGCGGCATCGATAGCAGGAATAAAAAAGCGTGTTACTCCGGCATTTATGGCTCTTTGCATCATCTCGTCGCGATCCTGATCAAACTCTTCAGAATATAAATGGGTATGGGTATCAGTAATTATTGGTGTCAAAATTGAATCGTATTATTTTTAAAGGTTCAAAATTACGATAATATTAAAGACTTTCCAATTTGGATGTGATGGCACACGGATGACACGGATTCACTGCGTGAAAGCGCGGATGAGCGCAGATTTTTTTCTTGTTTTTGTCAGGCTGAGCGGAGTCGAAGCCCCGTAAAGTAATTCAGCCAATCTTCATCAAAGGCAAAAAAAAATCCGCAAAGTATTTTATCTCTTTGCGAATCTCTGTGTATTCTTTGTGTCTTTTGTGAAACTTTTTAATCTAATTCATCGAGAAGCTTCTCTACATCCTCATAGTTTTCATAATCCTGCGAAATGGTTTCGAGGATCTCTTTGCATTCTTTGTATTTCTTTTGTTTCAATTTAGACAAGGCCAAATGCCACGTTGCTTTTTCTTTATAAACAGACGTTCCTGATCTTAACTCATTAAAGATCGCTTCGGCTTTTGGATATTTGCTTTCTTCCAATAAAGAAATTGCATAAAAATATTGAATTTCCGGGGTTTTATTTTCTTTTAAAACTTCTTCAAAAAACGGAATGGCTGCTGCGTATTTCCCATCGTTAAATGTTGCCTGGGCTCCTTTTAAAGCTTCATTTGTGTCGCCTCTTTCTACAAATGCCGCGGTTTCAGGATTATCATAATCGGCAAAAGTTGGATTGTTATAATCAAAAAAGAACAATCCAAATAAAATAATAACAGACGCTGCTGCTGCATAATACCACGGGCGCATCAAAACAATTTTTGGTTTACTGGTATTAAAATGTTTGTCTGAAATTGTGGTTAGATTGTTTTTAAACGCTTCTCTCTCTTCTTCAAACTCAAATTTGGTTGTAAGGCGCAACTGTACTTCTTTAAAAGTTTCAAATTCTGAAGACAATTCATGATCCTCGGACAATTGTTTTTCAAAACTATTCTTTTCCTCCACAGTCATTTCTCCCTGAAGATATTGATCGAATAATATATAGCGTTCTTCGTTCATGACTAATTATTTTTTAGCGATTTAAAATTTTTGGCTTCGTGAATCCACTGTGTTAACTGGCCTACACATAACGATTTCTTTTTGCGGACATAACCATAAGTAACATTCAGTTTTTCGGCCACTTCTTCCATCGTTTTGGTGGTGAAACTCAGCTTTAGCAATTCCTGACATTTATCTCCCAATTTCTGGAACATCGTATCAAATAGCTGCTGTTTTTCATCAAACTCTTCTGTATTGGTAATCAATTTAAGTGCAGATTCATTCATAGATAAAACATCTTCGTTGATTGTTACCCCTTTATTTGATGTTTTTTTGAGTTCGTTAAGCCACTTCCTTTTGCACAGTAAAAAAAAGTACGCATCAAAAGGACAAGTCAATTGTAGCGTATTGGCTTTGGCCTGATTAAAAAGTAAAATCATGATTTCCTGAACCACATCCTGCGCATGTTCTTTATCTCCTGAATTGTTCATAATGAACATTACCACCTTTGGAACGTACTTTTTGTAAATCGTCTGAATGATTGCGGAGTCATTTGCAGCAAGTCCCTCAATATACATTTGATCAGGATGAATCTTAGTTTGGCCCATAAAAAACTTTTTGTAGCTAATTTAAAAAACAATTGTAAATAAATTTCACATTAATGGGTAACAATTAACATATCAGCTTGATATAACGTAACAATAATCTTTTAAAGCAATTAAAATTAAGAGAAATGGAAACTTATCAATTTATAAACGAAAAAAACCTGGATCAGTTCAACCAAATGATTTCTGCCAAAACCCGAAATGGTTTTGTAATCATAGAACATAACGAAAAATTACCTTATGCCGTTTTATGCAAAGAAAAAAAAGCAGTCAGACATTCTTTTCATTTGTTTCTTACCTGCATCACATTCGGGCTTTGGTCACTTGTCTGGATTTATTTAAGCATTACGCTTTCGCGGAAAAAAAACATTCTCGTTGCCATAGATGAAGAGGGAAATTTATTTGAAGACAAATGCCTTTCAGAATAAAATTTAAAAATAAGGGTAACAATATCAAACCCGAATTGATATAAGAATAATTAACAACCAAAATCTGGAAACCACCTGAAACAATCAGGACAGATTGATAAAAACTAGAAATTATGAACACAAATCTTAAAAAAATCGGACTTTTATTTTTATTGGTTATCACCTTTAGCAGCTGTGACAATGGCGACGACAATAATGACAATCTTGTATTACCTCCAAGCGAAGCCGCTTTTAAAAGCATAAGCACAAAAGGAGTTAAAAGAATCACACAAAACTTTACTATTACAGCGGGAACTGGTGTCGTAACCATAACATCTGCAAAAGGAGTAAAACTAAACATCAACGGAGATTGTCTGACCAAAAACGGAGTTGCCGTAACCGGAGCAGTTGATATCGAATACATCGAACTTTTTGACAAGGGAACTATGCTCGTAACCAACAAACCTACAATGGGAGTCATGCCTGACGGAAAGAAAAACTTACTGATTTCCGGCGGAGAATTCTTTATCAAAGCCACGCAAGGCGGAGTCGAACTTAAAACTTCCTGTTCTATGAATATGATTGTTCCGGCCGCTTTAACTGATGACGTTGACAATGCAATGACTTTATGGACTGGTAAAATCGATGAAAAAGGAGAATTGGCCTGGGAACAGCCTAAACCAAATGCAGACGGAACGGGCGGAAAAGGCGGCGTGCAAGGCGAAGGAACTAATTATTATGTAACCTTTGGTAACTTTGGATGGACAAACGTAGACCGTTTTTACAGCGATCCAAGGCCTAAAACGACCCTTCTTGTTGCTGCCCCTACTGGGTATGATAACAACAACAGCGCCGTTTACCTGTCTTACGATGGCGAAGGAACAAATGCATTGGCAAAATTAGATACTTATACGCCCGCAGGATTATTCAGCGAACACTATGGTCAAATTCCGATTGGTTTAAAATGCCACGTGATTTTTGCAACAGAATCTAATGGTCAATGGCGTTATGCAATCAAAGCCGTAACCGTTGCTGCCAACGATGTTTACACCTTTACTTTAGCCGAAACAACAGTCGGTACCGAAGCGCAACTGATAGCCGCAATCAATGCTATTCAGTAACTTACAAAATACTTTTAAGAAAAAGTGGTGATTTGCTCATCACTTTTTTTTACATTTAATCCAGTTTTCAAATTAATTCTGATGATTTTCAGAAGCTAATCCTGCTATCCGCTATATCTTTTCCTTGCTAAAGAAGCCAGAAAAAGGATATCGCTCCTATCAGGGCTAAAAACCACTAGTTATGAAACCACTATCATCTATTTTCTTTCTTCTTTTTTCTATCTTCTCTTTCGCACAAACCAAAGTAAAAGACACCATCACCCGTAGAGCTAATATTGTTTTTATCCAGAACGGAAATGCTGTTACTTACAAACCCGAAACACCGCCACTGATTCCAATTGCTGGTGCACCAAAACCAAGTTATTCGTATTTATGGGAACTGGGCGACGGGCATTACAGTAAAGAAGCCGAACCCAAACACGTCTATAAAAACAAAGGAACCTACACCACAAGACTTGCCGTAACCAACAACTACGATAACGGAAAACCTCCGGCAACACGGCCAAAAAAAGTCGCTGTAAACGACATTACCGACACTAATTATAAAGACATTGCCTCCATTGCAGACCAAAACGGATTTGCAATAATCAAAAACTGCGATCCTATTCCGGATCAGGAAATGGTAGTCGTAGTAGGTTATCAAAACTTAGAGAATTATGTTTCAAGCGGAAAATTGTATTTGTTCTATAATGAGAAACAATTTAAAAACAATAATTTCGAATTAACAGATTTTAGAACCTATGCAAACGAGCGTGAAATAAAAGAAAAAACGATTGCCACTATTACTGATCTGGATGATTCTAACAATTATCTCGCTTCCGCCGAAAACACTTTTAAGACTAAAAAAAATAAAAATACCACTACTGAAGAAGATCTCGACGCATCATTATCAGAAGCCAATAAAACCTATCAGAATGTTTCGGTTTTAGAATTTGATGATGTAAATCCTAACGAAACACACAATGTTTTTTATACGTTTAAAACTACTCCGGAAATGATTAAAGATACCAGCGCAACGGTTACGATGCGGGGGATTTTTGTACCCAACAGAAGTTATAAAAACCACAAGATAAAAAACCTTGAAATGGAAATCGTAACGTCTCACGATCCGAACAAAATGGGATCTAACGGAAGTTTTATGAATTACAGACTGGTGCGTTTTAAACGAGTAAATTTTAAAACCCGTTTCCAGAACAATGGCGAAGGTCCGGCAAGAATGATCCGTCTTGAAACGGATGTTCCGGATATGTTCGACAAGAAAACATTTAAGGTTGAAGACATGTATCCTAAATGTCCTATTTGTCCAAAAGATGAAGTTCCTACTGTAAGTTGTCTAGATACCATTATCAAAAAAAATCAAATCTTTTTTACGTTCAAAAACATTTATTTACCGGGAAGCGAACAAAAAAATGTAAAAGAAAAAGACAGTACAAAAGGTTTTGTAAAATACTCCATGAAATTTGCAGAGGATTTTCATAAAGTAAAAACCCGAAGCAGAACCGCTATTATATTCGATAAAAACGAACCTATCATAACCAATTACGCCACTACCCGATTCCTTCCTGGAATTTCGATTGGCGCAAAAGCGGGTTATAATGTATATCCTGATCTCGAAAAATCGACCAGTTATTTTGTGGGCGCTACTATTTCGCCTTTTAAATCCTATCGCTTTTACTGGCAGGCCGAATGGCTAAATGCTATTAATAAATATGAAAGCGGCGTAACGGTAGTCGATGAAACTGTTGTAAACCCAAACGGACAAAAGCAATTTCAGCGCACGACAACAACCACAGAAAACAAAAATATAAACTGGGAAATTCCGGTTTTAATTCGTTACAACATCAATAACTATATTGGTGTTGGTGCAGGAATCCAGGCTAATTTTGATGTTTCATCAGAACAAACTATGAACAAAAAAATCGAAAGCTTTGAAGGCGGAACCGATCAGTTTTTAATGGATACGAGAACCGAATCAAATTCAGTCAGAAATTCGTTTGTGAATCTTAAAACAGGGCTTTTACTTGACTTAACTTTAGGTTTCGCAAGAATTGGTCCGAGTTTGGGTGCGCGCTATGTTATGAATTTCGAACAAAATTTTAATTACTTTCAGTTTTACGGAATATGGAAGTTTTAGTTGTTATGCCACAGAGATGCACAAAGATTTGCACAGAGATACTCGAAGTGATTAAAAAAAGTTACCACAAATTTTTACCAATTAGGATTGTGTTTACTTGATGGTTTTTAATTTCTAATCTTTATAATTTGTGAAAATTTGCGGAATTTGTGGTAAAAAAAATTAGTGAATCTTTGCGAAACAAAAACAGCTATGAAAAAACTCTATTGCTATCTCTTATTCTTCTCAACACTAATTCTATCCGGACAGCATCAGGAAGATAAAATATACAATGCTGTTGATGTTTTTGTGGCGAATCCTTCTGCAAAAGCATTAGAAAATTTAACGAATCTTGAAATTGATTTTTGGAAAAATCCTAAGCTAAAAACTAAAGATGGATTATTGGCGATTGTGGTTTTAAACTGCAATAAAGCCTACTATGAAAACCAATTTGGGCAAACCGACAAAGCAATTGCGAGTTACGAAAAAGCCTGGCAAATTTATCAGAAAAACAAACTTGGCGATTACGACATTATCGAATTTTGCCTGAAACCTTTAGGAAATCTTTATACGGTTTTGGGCGATTATGACAATGCCGAAAATACAATAAAGCAATACTTTTTTATTGTAAATACTTCTAAAAAATATGCCAACGCTCTAAAACAAAAATTTGCTGCGATTCTAAATTTATCGAATGTGTATCAGAGTTCAGGAAAGATTTCTTTGGCGATCGAATTATTAGAAAATACGCTAAAAACAGAGCAATTGTCAAATGTTCAAAAAGGAATTTTACTGAATAATTTAGGAAATAGTTATTTGTTGAATTCTAGAGAAAATTTGATGCGGCCCGAGATTTATGAAAAAGCAAAAAATGCATTTGAATTGGCTATTCAATATTTGAAAAGCGAAAAAGATCAATCTGAATCTTTGTCAAATTGTTATCGTAATCTGGCAACATTAAGTCGCAAAAGAGAAAAATTTGACGTTGCTAATTCTTATTTGATAAAAGCAGAAAAGTTGCTTTTAGAAACGAACTTTCAACCTCGTAAAATGGCAAAGCTCTATTACGACAAAGCTTTACTGCTTTTTGATGAGCAAAAATACGATGAAAGTGAAAAGCAAATAAAAGGCATTTTTAAAATTCTAATCCCGAATTATTCGTCGGTAAACATTCTTCCCAATCAAAATCAATTGTATGCGGAAACGGTTTTAGTTGATGCGCTCGATCTAGAGGCAGAAATTCTGCAACTTAAGAAACCAAAAAGTGCATTAAAGGCTTTTGAACTTTCTTTTTATATCGAAGATTTATTAATGAATAGTTTGGTTTACGAAAATTCAAAAATTATTGCACAATTGCGGGCGCGTAATCGTACTGAAAAATGCATTTCGATTTATGAAATTTTATATAACAAAGAAAGGAAAATTACTTATTTAGAAACTGCTTTTCAATTGTCTGAAAGAACAAAATCAGGAATTTTGCAACGTTATCGTTTGAATATTAAAAACGCTTCTTTAGATGAACAACAGCTTTTTCTTGAACTTCAAAATGTAAATAATGCGATTTTAAAAGAACAGCAAAAAGGAGATTCGGCAGATATTTCAGAAATCAACGCTTATATCAAATGGCAGAATAAATTAATGCTTGAACTTAAGAAAACTCAATCACAAAACAAAGATTATGTTCCTGAAAAATGTGATTTAAAGGCGTTATTTTTAAAATTAAAAAATGATAAAGCTGTTATGGTTTATTATTTTATGGGTTTTGAGAATCAATATTATTTTACCTTGCAAAACAAATTAATTAGTTTAAATCGCCTTAATACGACCCACGTATCAATTCCAAAAATTGTGCAATTTGTCGATTTTTTCAATTCGGCAGATGCCATTACAAATGATATTCCCGGCTATAATAAATGTGGTAAGGAAGTTTTTGATATTTTAAAACTACCTAATAATTCTTTGTGTAAAAACCTGGTTATTGTTCCCGATGGAATTTTGAATTCCCTTCCTTTTGAAGCTTTAATTACGCAAGAATCATCAACAACGAATTTTGCCAAAATGCATTATCTGCTAAATGATTTCAGAATTGCCTACAATAATTCGGCTACTATTTATCTGAATTCAAAACCGATTTCAAACTCCCAAAAAACACTTTTAGGGGTTTTTCCGGTTTTCGAAAAAACAGCTTTCGAATTGAATTATTCCAAGAAAGAACTCGAATCTATCCGAAGCAATTTTAAAGGAAAATATTTAGAAAATTCCGAAGCGACTTTTTCTAATTTCAAGAATAACGCCAACCAATATTCGATTTTGCATTTAAGCACACACGCTTCTTCGGGCGATGTTGAAACTCCGGCAAGCATTAAATTCTATGATCAGGAAACCTTGTATTCTGAATTGTACAACCTCAACATCAATCCTGATTTAGTGGTTTTAAGTGCCTGTGAAACCGGAATTGGAAAACTCTATAAAGCCGAAGGTGCCATGAGCGTGGCAAGAGGTTTTCAGTTTGCCGGAGCACAAAATTTATTATTCTCTTTATGGAAGGTAAACGATTATACAACATCGGTTTTTATGGCTGATTTTTATAAAAACATCAAAAAAGAAATTCCTTATTTTCAAGCCAATACGAATGCTAAAATTGCTTTTCTACAAGACAAATCAATTCCAAACGCTAAGAAATCGCCTTATTACTGGAGTTCATTTGTGTATTATGGTTCGATTTCCAGTGAAGAAAACTCGACGAATTATATCTTTTACATCATTAGTTTATTGACTGTAATTGGTTTATTTTTGGTTTTCAATCATTATCGAAAATGGAAAATCTTCACGAAGTTCTCAAAAAAGAGAAATACAAAAAAATAAAGTTCAAAGTTACCAAAACACAACACCTTTTAATAAAAGCCAAAATCAATGGCGTTTCAGGAAATTTTATTTTAGATACAGGAGCATCAAATTCGTGTGTGGGATTTGAAAGTATCGAACGTTTTGAACTGAATGCCAAAAAATCTAAAACTAAAGCTTCGGGAGCCGGAGGAACCGGAATGAAAACACAAATTTCATCTCACAATAATTTACAACTCGGCAGCTGGAAAAACCAGGATTTCAATCTGGTTATTTTTGACCTTTCGCATGTCAATGAAGCTTTACAAGCCTACAAAGCAAAACCGGTTCACGGTATTATTGGTGCTGATGTTTTGCTGGAAGGAAAGGCGATTATTGATTATTATAATCATTATCTGTACCTTAAATAATACTTATAAATTCCTAGATTGGACTCCATAAAAAAACCCCAAATTCCAATGAAGGAATTTGGGATTTTTTTGTTACCATTTTCTCCCTGAAGCTTCAGGCTTTGAATTTGGAATTGAAAATTAATTGAAAATTAATTTTTTTAATGGGTATGTTTAGGATTAAAACCGTCTTCGCTTAATTCGGTGTGCTCATAATCAGCAACCATTTCAGCTTCGTAATCGATTTTCTCTCCTTTAGAGAATTTCTGAATTAATTTCTCCATGATATTATAAATTACAGGAACTACAATCAAGGTTAAGAATAACGAAGAAATTAATCCTCCGATAATTACCCATGCCAATCCGTTTTTCCATTCAGCTCCTGCTCCAGATGCTAATGCAATTGGGAACATACCAAATACCATCGCAATGGTAGTCATCAAAATCGGACGTAAACGAGCGTGATTCGCCTGAATTAATGCCGTTCTGATTGATTCTCCTGCTGCTCTTCTCTGGTTGGTATAATCGACAAGCATGATCGCATTCTTACACACCAGACCAATCAACATGATGATACCCAAAATCGTAAAGATGTTCAATGAGTTATTGGTCAAAGCCAATGCTAACATCGCACCAATAAACGAAAGCGGTACAGCAAACAGTACTACAAACGGGTGAACAAAACTATCATAAAGTCCAACCATAACAAGGTAAACTAATACAATAGCGGCTAATAAAGCGATTCCTAATGTACCAAAACCTTCACTTTGGTTTTCCTGGTCACCTCCCCAGATGTAGTTTACACCGGCTGGTTTTTTCAGTTTATCTAATTTTGCCTGCCATTGTGTAACAATTGTTCCTGAAGGAACCCCAACGTTTTGTCCTTTTACGGTTACCGACGCTGATTTATCTCTACGCTCTAACTGGCTAGGTCCTGAACCTTCTGTAACATCTGCAAATTGAGACAACTTAATTTGTTGACCTGCTGCATTAATGAAAATCAGATTACTAACATCTGTAATACTTTTTCTGTCGAAAGCATTGTATCTGATGTTGATATCATATTCATATTCTCCGGCTCTGTATTTACCATCTGTGTTTCCGCTAAAAGCAGTTTGCATAGTAGAACCCACTGTTTGAAGTGTTAATCCTAAAGCAGCCATTTTATCACGATCTACTTTTACGTTGATTTCAGGATTTCCGTCTTCAACCGTTAATTTGATCTCTGTTGTTCCTGGAATAGTACGTAATTCAGCTTCGGCTAATTTAGCAAATGCCATAGCGCTTTCTGTAGACGGACCTGTTACGATCAATCCTAATGTAGCATCTTCTGCTGTTCCTAAGATACCTACAGGAACCGTTTTTACTTTTGCTCCAACTAATACTTTCTCCAGTTTACGTTTGATTTTTGCAGCATAAACAGAAGCGTCATCTTTACGATCTTTTTGTTCGATCATTTTTACGTCAATCTCTGCTTTGTAAGCCGTAGCTTGTGATGCTCCAAAACCTTCACTGGTTTGTCCTACTGTTGTAATCTGACTGTGAACATATTCTTCATTTTTCAAAAATGCTTCTGCTCTTTGAGTCATAAAGTTGGTTTGTTCTAACGAAGCATCTTTTGGCATTTCGATTTGAACTAAGAACTCTCCACTATCAGATGATGCGAAAAACTCTCCTCCAATAAAACCTCCGGCCATTAATCCTACTGTTGAAGTCAGGAATAAAACAATTACCACTAAAAAGGTTTTAACGTAATGATCCAGACACCATGTCAACAATTCAGAAATCCAGTTGGTGAAACGTGTTAAATAGCTTTCGAAACCAAGAATAATTCTTCCAAATAAATTCTTTCCTTCAATATGCTCTAATTTACCATAACGGGATGATAACCAAGGAATAATTGTAAATGAAGCTAAAAGTGATAGTAAAGTTGATATAATTACGGTAACACAAAATTGTGTAATAATATTAGAAACTAAACCAGAACTCATCGCGATAGGCAAGAACACTACCACAATTACTAATGTAATCGACGTTACAGTTCCACCAATTTCTGCAGTTCCGTCATACGATGCACGAATTCGGCTTTTACCCATTTCCATGTGCCTGTAAATATTCTCCAGTACCACAATCGCATCATCGACCAGAATACCTACAACAAGAGATAATCCTAATAAACTCATTAAGTTTAAGGTATATCCCATTAAATAAATACCAATAAAGGTCGCAATCAACGATGCCGGAATAGACACCATTACGATCAATGAGTTTCTGATACTGTGCAGGAAGAACAACATTACAAAAGCCACAAGTACTACCGCAATCAATAAATCGTGTACTACAGAATCTGCCGCTTCAAGTGTAAAGACTGTACTGTCTTTTGCAACTTCCAGTTTTAACTGATTTACTTTATAATCTTTTTCAAGAACTGCAATTGTTTTTAATAATTGCTCACTTACCGCTACGGCATTCGCATCAGATTGTTTTACAATTTGTAAAACGATGGCACTTTTTTGATCTACACGTGATATTTTCTCAGCAATTTTCTGAGTATCCTGAACATCGGCAATATCACTTAAACGAATTTGAATGCCGTTTTGAGAAGAAACTACTAAGTTTCTTAATTCATCAACACTTTTATATTTACCCGCTAAACGAATTAATATTTTTTGATCACGAGTCTGAATGTTTCCTGTTGGGAAATCTAAATTCGAAGTCAGAATCGTTTGCTGCACCTGAGGAACAGATAAATTGTAACCCTGCATTTTTAATGCATCAAGATTTACCTGAATTTCACGCTCTGAACCACCAATGATATTTACCTGAGCCACACCTTGTACACGAGACAAAATAGGTGCAATTTTTTTATCAATTAAGTCATAAAAAGCTGCTTCGTCCATTTTTCCGTTGGCACCAAGCGTCATAATTGGTAAATCACTCAGCGAGAATTTAGTCAGTGCAGGCGTTTTTACATCATCCGGCAAATCACTAATGATCGCGTTTATTTTACGCTGTGCATCATTCAGAGAGAAATCGACTTTTGCATTTGATGTCAGTGTAATCGAAACGATAGATAAACTTTCGTAGGACTTCGAGTCAATTTTCTTGACATTCTCTAAGGATGCAATCGCATCTTCAATTTTCTTGGTCACTGTATTTTCTACCTCACTTGGAGAAGCTCCAGGATAAACAGTAGAAATTGTAATAACGTTTTGTTCAAATTTAGGGATCAGCTCATAGCCTAACTGGCTGTAGCTAAACAATCCACCAAGTGTCAGAATTGTAAACAATACAATTACTAACGACGGACGTTTTATGGATATTTCGGCTAATTTCATATTTTTTTAATGCTATAGGCTTTAGGCTGTAGGCTTTAAGCTTTAAGGTTTAATTTCATATTTTGTTTTATACTTTAGGCTGCAAGTTATAGCCTTTTTAAAAAAGCTTATAGCTTATCGCCTATAGCTTAAAGCTTACTTAATAATTTCTACTGTATTACCGTCTTGTAAGTTAATTTGACCTGTAATAACTACAGTTTCTCCGTCAGATAATCCATTGATAACTTCTACTTTATCTCCTAAAATTCTTCCAGCAGTTACTTTTCTTAATTTTGCAATACCTTTCTCCACTACAAAAATCTCATTGCTGCTCACACTTCCTACGAAAGCATTACGTGGTACAACCATCATGTTTTGTTTTTGTTGTTTAGAACCAAAGTTTGCAGTTCCGTACATACCTGCTTTAAGGTCGTTATTGATGTTGTTTGTGATTTCGATTTCAACCGGGAAGTTTAAAGACTCGTCTGCTTTTGCAGCAATAAAAGTAATTTTTCCAGAGAAATTTTTATCAGGATAAACACTTGCAGTTACATTAACATGATCTCCTACTTTTAAGCTTGCTACCTGATTTTCGTTTACAGTAACTACTAATTTTAATTTAGAAACATTTACGATATCAAACAATGCAGTTGCAGGCATCCCTGTTAGGATAGATCCCGGCTCAATGTATTTTTTATTGATGAATCCGTTTATTGGTGCTTTTACTTTAGTATCACCAACATTAATGTTTGCTTGTGTTAAACTAGACTGAGCATTTGTTAATGCTAATTTTGCCTGATCTAATTGTTGTTTAGTAACACCTCCGGTTTTAAAAGCATTTTCGTAACGGCTGTAATCTGATTTTGCATTTTGGTACACTGCCTGAGCTTGTTGTGCACTTACATTAATCACATCACCTCTCATTGTCAATAAAGTCTGACCTACTCTTACGTAATCTCCTTCTTTAGCCAAAACACTAATTACTTTTCCTGATTTTTCGGCAGAGAAAGTCAATTGTTGAATAGGCTGAAAGTTTCCGTTTGCAACAAAATCCAATGAAACTTCTTCTGTTTTTACAGGAGCTACTTTTACTGATACTGCAGCATTTTTCTCTGCTACGATATCTGTTTTTTCTTTATTCTCTTTCTTATTATTATTTAAGACATATCCAATCACACCCAGCGCTGCAATTATGATTACGATTGTTATAATAGTTTTCTTCATTTTTTTTAGTTATTTAATAAGAGTTTTAAGTTCGCCTTTTGATTTGATTAATGCTACTTCGGCAATTTTGTAATTCAATACTGCTCTGGTGTAGTTATTTTGAGCTTCAAGTTGTGCATTTTCAGCATCTAACAAATCTGTTAATGATGCTAATCCCTGAAGATAATTATTTTTTGTATTGCTTAAGATCTCACTTGCCAGCTGCATGTTTTCTTTTTGATTCTTAATCGTGATAAGGTTATTATCAATATCAGCCATTGCATTTCTGTAATCTAAATCAAGAGAAAGTTTGGTGTCTTTCATATCTTCCTGAAGTGATCTGATTTCTACATCGGCTTGTCTTACTTTAGCACGGGTTCCAAATCCTGTAAAGATTGGTACATGCAGATTTAATCCAATTGCAGAGTAATCTGACCAATACACACCATCAGAAGGTTTTGCGAACCAAGGCATTTGCGGCCCCTGACCAATATAGTTGTAACCGGCAGTCAATGAAAGTGTTGGATAATATCCTGCTTCAACCGCTTTTTTATTGTATACTAAAAGCTCTTCTTGTTTTTTCAAAAGCAAATATTCTGTTCTGTTTTCTGTATTAGGCTCTTCTGTCAATGCAGCAGGAACAACTTCGAACTCTTCTTTAGGAATCTCAATTACAGTTTCAATAGGCATTCCCATATAAAATTTCAATGCATTTTCCTGTAATGTAATTTGATTTTTAACCTGTTGACGTTCTGTATCAATATTTGACATTTTTACAACAATACGGTCTAAGTCAATTTTTTTAGCCAGACCATTGTCAAATTGCCCTTTTACAATGTCACGAACTTTAGTAGTATTTACGTAATTACTATCTAATAAAACTAATCTCTCACGCTGTACATAAACAGAATAGTAATTATTAGCGACTCTTTCGATTACCTGCTCTTCTGTTAACTGATCGTTTATCTGATAAAACTCACGAGTAGATCTCGCCGCTCTTAATCCGGTAAAAACAGACTGATCAAATATTGTCTGAGTTAATGAAACCCCGGCAGTTGATGTCCATTTTTGGCCAAATGCAGCCTGAATCGTAGTTCCCGGCTGACCAAATCCTGCACCGTCTATAACAGTTGTCTGAATGATTGGATTGTGCGTTAAGTTTCCGTTTGCAGAAATTTGAGGTAATGCTCTGGAACGTACTTCCTGAATTTTGTACTCACTATTTTCAACCTGTAATCTTGCTTTTTTTGCATCGGCTTTATTTTCAAGCGCGTATACAAGAGCATCTTTCAGGGTTAGTGTTTTGACTTGTGCGTTGGCAGACAAGCCAATTGAACACAAAAATATAAGAATTATTCGTTTCATAGATTGATGATTAAATAGTAATTTTTTTAAGTTGTTTTTCTAATTCCAGTATTCCTTTTTCAGTTGCCATAGCTCTGGTGTGGTACTCTAATGCTTCTAATTCTATTTTTTGTGCTTCTCGTTCTGAAACAGTGGTTTCATTAATATGAAAAATCAGGGTATAATAAAATTTTACATATAAGTCTGTATTCAAATCCGGTCTGTATAAACCTTCTTTGATTCCTTTTAGGATATTATCTCTAAAATAATGGTTGCACTGATCTATTTCATGTGTCATTATATTTTGATAAATTTCAGGATAATGCTTTTTCAATTGATAAAGTGGTGATGTATCTGTTGCATTTTTAAACATATCGCGAAACATTTCTCTAATTTCAAAATTCTCGTGAATCGCATTATAATTTTTAGCTACCACAGAATCAATAACTTCATGTACCTGCTTATGAACTGTCGATGTACTTTCTTCGATCAGGACTTCTTTATTACAGAAGTATTTGTAAATCGTTTTTTTAGAGATACACATTTCACCTGCAATATCATCCATCGTAACACTCTTAAAACCAAGCTTTAAAAATAATTCACTTGCTTTTGATATAATTTTCTCTTTCATTTCAACTTTCAAATTATATTGCAAATATACTTAGGAAACTAAAATCAGAAAAATAGTTTCCGTGATATTTGTAATAATTTTACATTAATTTACTCATTATCTCAGATTATATACTGAATTCTAAATTGGCAATCAGCTTAATATCTTTTCCTAAAGCTAAACCTCCGTTATGATTGAACGAATTATAATCTAGTCCAAAATCCTGACGTTTGATATCACCTTTGATCTCGAAAGCTACTTTTTTCTCGCCATTGTAGGTATTAACGCCAATAAACTCAGCATCAAGTTCTACTACTCTGGTCACATCTTTTATTGTTAAATCTCCTTTGAAGAAATTGATATTGTTGTTTATTTTTTGAAAAGAAGTCGATTTAAAACTGATAATCGGATGTTCATCCACATCAAAGAAATCCTGAAGTTGTAAATACGTATCTATTTGTTGAAAACTATCTTTTTTATTATTGATGTCTAATGAAAACTCAACCGAAGCATCTTCAATTTCGTTATTTTCAATATTCACATAACCACCAAATTTATTAGTAGTTCCTCCCATATAGGCAATTATCGAATGTCTCATTTTAATTAAAACATCTGATTGGCTAGAATCTAAGGTCCATGTTGTTTTCATAAATATTTGATTTTACTGAGTTTATAAATTACCCAAAACCTATTACGGAAACTTTTACAGTGTTTCGAGTTTCCAATTAAAAGTGCAAATATAAAAAGGAAACTCTAAACACCAAGAAAGTTTCCAAGTTTTTTTATAAATAATTTTAATCTGCTGATAATTAATAGATTTTAAGCGATTTTTAAGGAGAAACCAGCATTTAAAATTTTAAGAAAGAAATAATTCATAATGAATCGTATCTTTGAGGCTCGCAATTCAGATTATATTTTATGCACGATATTAGCCAATACCAGGATTTTTTCATCCAATATTTAAAAACCCAAAGCATCAATAAAGAGCCTAAAAACCTCTACGAACCAATTGAATACATTTTAAGTCTTGGCGGAAAACGTATGCGTCCCGTACTGACTTTAATGACGTCAGAAGTTTTTGATACTGATTATACAGCAGCACTTCCTGCAGCAATGGCTGTAGAAGTTTTTCATAATTTCTCCCTTGTTCACGATGATATTATGGATGATGCTCCTTTGCGAAGAGGACAGGAAACAGTGCATGAAAAATGGGATTTGAATACCGGAATTCTTTCCGGAGACGCGATGCTAATTCTGGCTTATCAGTATTTTGAACAATACGAACCAGCCGTTTTTAGGGATTTAGCAAAATTATTCAGCAAAACAGCTCTTGAAGTTTGCGAAGGACAGCAATGGGATGTTGTTTTTGAAAAAAGAAACGATGTTACGATTCCGGAATATCTTAAAATGATCGAATATAAAACAGCCGTTTTAGTTGCTGCTGCTATGAAAATGGGAGCCATTGTAGCCAAAACTACTGAGAAAGAAGCTGATTTAATTTACGATTTCGGATTGAATTTAGGATTGGCTTTCCAGCTTCAGGATGATTATCTGGATGCGTTTGGAGATCCTGAAACTTTCGGAAAACAAGTTGGCGGTGATATTATAGTAAACAAAAAAACCTATTTATACCTGAAAGCACGTGAGTTTTCATCAGCTGAAAAGGCTCTAGCACTAGAAAAATTATTCAGTTTACAACTAGATGATAATACGGAGAAAATAACTACTGCAAAAACTATTTTTAATGAATCGGGTGCTTCAAAAGCAACACAAGATGCTATAGAAATGTATACTTTTAAAGCTTTTGAAACTTTAGAAAAAATGGATATCAACGCTGAAAAGAAAAATATTCTAAGGACTTTTGGAGAGAATTTAATGGGGAGAAAGGTTTAATTTTTTTTGCCACAGATTAAATGATTTTAATGATTTTTTTCGCCACTAATTACATACAATAAACCCGACAGGTTTTAAAAAAACCTGTCGGGTTTGTTTTTCTAAGAACTATCGAAAATGGTTTCGACTCCGCTCAGCCTGACATCACGAGTGTCATCCTGAACGGAGTCGAAGGCTCGTTTATTCAAAAATTTCATCCGGATCAACTAAATCGGATAATTTTTGTTTTAAATCCTCTTTCAAAATTGTCAATCCGTATTGGTAAGAAGCATTCATCCAGCCAAAACCTTCTTCGGTTATATAATCGAATTCAGTTCCTACGTTTCCGTATTCTGCCAGAATTTTGTGTGAACTTATCGATAAATCAAACTTCTCCGGAATCGTTCCGTTATAATCAACCGCATTTCTGGTAATCAGCCAAAGCCAGCGATAAACCATTTCCTGGGCTTCATCGTTAAAATTATAATTGAGTAAACCTTCCCACAAAAGCATTTGATGCGGTGCCCAGCCAAACGGATAATCCCACTGTCGAATTGGTGCATTTTCGTCTACACCGGCAATTGATGCTTTGGTACATCCTGCAATTCCGCCTTTCATTTTAAACCTTGGCAATGTCTTTTTTACTAAAATTTCTGCTTGTTCAGGCGTGCTTATTTTTGCCCAAAGCGGATAAAATGTCGGAGCAGCCTCAAAAAAATGCTGTTCTTCCTTTACAAAATTATAATCTAAATAACAGCCGTTTTCCGCATTCCAGCACAGTTTGTTGATCTTTTCTTTTCTTGAAGATGCTTTCGAAAGCCAATATTCACTAGAGAAAGATTTGTCTTCAAAATATTGAAATTCGTTTTTAAAGTATTTTTCAATCAGAAACGCAATATCAGTTTCATATTTATAAAGCAGACTATTGATTGCCACCGTATTTAAATTGGCACAAACACCCACTAATCTATTTGTTGTATCGTGGCCGCTTTCGCGCATACTGCGATCGTGAATAAAGTACTTATCAAGTTCTTCGTCAACTACTTCTCTTTCGAGGTATTTCTTTTCGAATTCGCGTGTTGACAAATTGTATTTGGGCGCATATTGCTCCAGAATATCATCAAAATGCCCTTCTTCTACTTCAAACGGAAGTCCGATTCCTTCTGCTTTATAGCGATTTAATCCATTTGCTGTAAGTCGTTTACCTTCTTCCATCCAAACGGTTTGGTATTCTTTTATAGCGGTTTTCAAATGTCTTTCGATCCAGAAAATATCCGGATTCGATTTTTCTAAAACATCCATTATTAATGATGTATAAAGTGGCGGCTGCGTACGGGTCAAATAATAACTACGGTTGGCGTTTAGTATTTTTCCGTAATGATCAATTTGATATTTAAAGTTCTCTGCAATGCCTAAAGCAAGGTCGATTTTGTCATCAATCAAAAGTCCTTTGGCAATAAAATAACTGTCCCAGCCGTACATTTCATTAAATCTTCCCCCCGGAACTACAAACGGAACTCCCGAGATTTCATTGTTTTTTATTTGAAGTGCCAAAGCCAAAATTCCCGGTTTTTTATTCAGCGATAAAACATATTCGGACGAAATGTTTTTAGGCATTTGAACCACTTTCAACTTTGGAGTGACAGCTTCTAATTTCTTGAAATAATCAAAAACAATTTCGTCGCCAAAAGGCACATACAAATACGCCAGTTCATTTTCGATCTTATTGTCTTCCAGAATTTTTTTTACACCATCGGCATCAATTGTTCGGGTAAGACCTTTCCAATACAGGTTTTTTATTTTTCCCGAAATTCTTTTTACCGGATCTTCGGTGATTTGATTCAGGTCAATGTCGGCAAATTCGGTATTGCTTTTTTTAGCCAAAGCAAGTTCCTGTAACAAATTCGAAAGCTGATAAGTTCCTTCAATCAATGCAGAATTTCCGTTTTCATCATGCAGTAAAAACTTTTTTGGACCATTATCATCGATCGTTATTTTTTTATCGCCATCAGTATCTTCCTGAGCCAATAATTTTTCAATGGTTTGGGTTATATGTAATTTAAATTTCATCTTTTGCAGTTATTTTTTTGAGAATAAAAAAGGATATTAATAATAAAGACATTGGAATTAAAGTAAAGTAAAATGCATTTTCCGGCCCTTCATTTTTAAACAGCCAGCCCGTTATTCTGGAACCTAATGTGCCGCCAAGAGCAGAGAAAATCACAATTAATCCGGTCATGGAGCTTTGTAAATTTTTAGGCAAAGCACTCAGTACAATCGAATTTAATAAAGGATAAATAGGTGCAATAAATAGTCCGATCAAAGGAAATGCAAAACCTATTAAAGGAATATCAGAAAGTGCATTGATCCTTTTTACTTCTAAACCCACTGTTTTTGGAAGTACAAAAATCACAATCAGCATAGCTGAAAAAATACAGAAACTTAAAACCCAGATCCAGTTTACTTTTTTAGTTACAATACCAGCAATCAACCTTCCAATTGCTAATGAAATGGCCAAAATACTCGCCATCATAATACTGATATTCTCCGGTAAATGAAGCACTTTTGTATTAAAAGTTGGCAGCCACGAAAGAATCCCCTGTTCGATCATGACAAACAAAAAGACACTAATAACAAAAATAACTGTTAGTAATTTTGCCATTAACCGGAACATTTGCAGAAAATCATCTTTGAGGTTTGCTCCTGCCGAAACTTCGGGTTCTTCGAATTTTACAAAAAATAAAAACAAAAATGACAAGAACGATAATGCGGCCAGAAACCAATACACATTCAACCATGAATCAGGATCTTCTTCGTGATTGAAAGCCGGAAATAAAAAATAAGCCAATGCAATTCCCACCATAAAAAAACCTTCGATACTGCTCATTAAAGCGTTGTGTTCTTTTTTGGTTTCGGTAACAGTTCCTATCAGCGAATAAACCGAAACTTTGATCAGCGCAAATGAAACCCCAACAGTTGCAAAAAGAATTTTAGCATTATCAAAAGAGTTTCCAAAATACATCGAAATACAAGCCAAAGTCACCAACGCCAAACCTATCAACATCGATTTTCGATACCCTATTCTGGGTAAAAAAGAGGCTATAAAAAAGGATACAATAGCAATGGGCATGTCTTTGAAAGCTTCTAAAATACTCGCCTGAACTTCATCTACTCCATAATTTTTCTGCGATTTTAAAATCACAATGCCTACACTATTCAATAAAATAGCGAAGACAAAATAATTGAGGTAAAGTGAGATTTTAATTCCTATGTTTTTCATTTTTTGTTGATGTAATTTTTGTTTCCCATTGTTTGGGGTTACGTTGCGACGACGCATTGCTGTGTATCTCTACAATAACTGTATATATATTATTTTAACCTGTTAGTCGTAATGCTAAAAATTTAATTAAACACATAGAAACATAGATTTTTTATGTGTATAAAAAAAGTAAATCAAAAAGAAACTCGTTTCTCACATAGCTATGTGTATTAATGCAAGTGAAACGCTTTTTTTTCATTTCAATAATTCTATGTTTCTATGTGTTAAAATAATTACACCCAACAGGCTAAATCTAGAAATTAATCGCTACCGAAAATCTAAACGCACGTCCCAAAATAGGTCTTGCCATAAACACATCGCTTGCTGCAGAGGTTGTTTGTCTTGGATCTCCTTCTGTTAAACCAATTTCGTTGAATAAGTTCGAAGCATCAACTGCAAAACGAAGATTATTGTAACGGTAATTCAAACCTGCTCCTACTTCTTTATAAGCCGGCAGAACTTGTTTATTATCCTGGTTTGTAAATTTCTTGTCATAATAAGAGAACTGAACATAAGCCGTAAGATCTTTTGTAATATCTACTTCCGGTCTTAGGTTACAGAAAAACTTAGGGATTCTTCGTGCTGTATTTCCATTAAAATTAAAAGCAGAACCGTCAGCATTTGTACCTGTAAAATTATCGTATTCCGGTTTTTGAACGGTAAATGTAAAATTCAGTTTTACAATACTATATCTTGCATTCGTTTCTACTTCAAGACCAATATTGTTGACATCGGCAAATTTATTCTCAGAACTTCCGTCAGATAAAATATCCGTAAAAGCAACATTCTTTAAATTCATGTGAAATAAATTCGCATTTACAGAGAAGAATGAACTGGCATATTTATATCCTAATTCGATCTGATTTACTTCAGTATTCTGAAGTTTGCTTAAATCAGCGGCGTTGTCATAAAATGATTCTTCGATAGGCGATCTGAAACCATGGCTATAACGGGCATAAGAAGCCATTTTATCATTAAATTTATAATTTCCTGCCGCAGTATACGACCATTCGCTCACGTCATATCTCCAATATGTATACGGATTTCCTTTTACTGTTGTTACTGCATCATCAGCCGTATTATTGTCTAAAATCCCTAAGTTTTCAGCACCAAATCTGGCGTTATCTCTGTAGCCCGAATATTTATCTTTGTTGTATCTTAAACCAGCATTGAAAGTCAGATTATCTGTAGCTTTAATTTCTGCGTCAGCATAAATATCATTCAAAACACCTTTCGTTTGGGCGTCTCTTTCTAACCAGGTGATTCTTTCTACACCGTTCCAGGTATGATCAACTCCGGTAGTATTGTCTTTTACATTTAATAATCTCGGATCGTCTGAAACACCCACTAAATAAGAATTCCAGTTCCAGTATTGACTTGATTTCCAGTTCGAATAATAGTAACCGGCAGTTAATTTTACAGGATCTAAATCAAAATTGAAAGAGAAATTATTTGCAAAATTGTTCATCTTTTTCTCGATATGCCAAAGATCAGCTCTCATAATCAGAGCATTTGGGTCCAGCGTTTGTCCGTTATCTACATAAGAATACGTCAGATTACTTGCTGTTGTATTTTGAACGCTTGTGGCGTAAGCATCTTGTGTCCATGGACCACCATTGGGAAAAATAGCATTGTAATCCAAATCGATATTGGTATTTTTGAAAGCATTTTTGAAAGTCACTTTCTCAGATATTTTCTTTTTGAATTCAGCTCCAATGGAGTTGATAACCGGATGAGAACCATTTTCTAAATCAGCACTAAACGTCCCTCCTCCATATTGAGGCACATTCAAACGGCTTAAATTTACTGAAGTCAACGTTCCGTAATTTGGATTAAAACCAGGGATTCCTTCAATTTTTCCGTTGTTGCTTTTTAGCGGAATTGGCAAATAAAACGCATTTCTGTCATCAAGGTGTTTGAAGTTAATTCTCAAATAATCGTCATCATCAAATTTATACGTTATGTTCCCTTTTATCTGACCCCCTTTATTGGCTGTGAAACCAGTATTTCTAACGCCATTATCCGCTCTATAAAAACCTCCAACATTAAAAAATAATTTATCCTGAATTAGAGCGCCTGATAAATTAAGATCTGTTCTGAACATTCCGTAATCTGAAGTCGTAAATTTTGCTCTTCCCATAAATTCATTCTGACCTGTTTTCGAAATAAAATTGATAATTCCACCCGGAGCATTGTTAGCAAATATTGAGGCAGAACCTCCGCGAACGGCTTCCATTTTGCTTACGGTTTCATCTAATCTGTAAAAAGTATCGGCGTTGGCAAATTGCAAAGCTCCATCTTCAAAAACCGGTAATCCGTCTTCCTGAATTTGTACATATTCATACGCTCCCGCAGATGGGATTCCTCTTGCGAAAAGGTTATTTCCTATTTCTCCTCCTGATGCTTCAACTACAAATCCCGGAATGGTCTGCAGTAATGCCGCTGTACTTGATGGCGCTCTGTCTTCGATTGCCTTTGCTCCCATTGTCGTAATCGCAACACTAGACTCCAATTTAGATCTTGGCGTTGATGATCCTGTGACCACAACTTCTTTAAGACTTTGTGATTCTCCTTCAAGCAGTAAATTTACTTCGAGAGATTCTCCTTCTTTTATGGCAATTTTTTTCTCGAAGGTTTTATATCCCACATTGGTTGCGATAATGGTATACGTTCCTGCTTCGACATTCGAGAACGAATATCCTCCATTTTCATCTGTAATCGTATTTTTCCCTGTTTCCTTAATCGACACATTTGCTCCGGGAATGGTTACTCCGCTGTCGTCGAGTACTTTTCCGGAAACCGTATTTTGATTTTGGGCAAACCCTTTATTTGGTAAAAAAAACAGGCAGAACATTAAAAATAATGTACCTAAATACTGGTGTAGCTTTTTCATTTTCTTGTTTGGTTAGTTAGTAATTATGGTTATCACTGTCAAACTTAACTACAAATCATAAAGGAATTTACGAATTAAAAATCGAAAACGTTTTCGAAAAGACCTAAAACGTTTTCGAAACTTAAAAACTTATCAATACAGTTTATTTTTAGTACTTTTATTTCATGAATGACACAAAATTAATAGATATAGCCTCGGCATTAGGAATTTCGGTTACTACGGTTTCAAAAGCCTTAAAAGGATATACCGATATTAGTAAAGCTACGCGCGCCAGAGTGATCGAAATGGCAGAAACCATGAACTACATGCCAAATTCTGTTGCGGTAAATCTTAGAACCAATGAAACTAAGACAATCGGCGTCATTATTCCCGCTACCGTTCACCACTTTTTTTCGAGTGTCTTAAACGGCATCCTCGAAGAAGCAGAAAAAAGAGGATATCTGGTCATTATATTACAATCAAACGAAAAGTACGAACTCGAGAAAAAGCAGCTCGCTTTATTAATTCAGAAACGAGTTGACGGGGTTTTAATGTCGCTCTCTAACGAAACAGACGATTTTACGCATATTAATGAAGCCATTCGCAAAAACACACCTGTTGTTTTATTTGATAAGATTGCAAAAAGAGTCGATTGCTCCAAAGTAGTTATTAATGATGCAAAAGCCGCTTTTGATGCCGTTTCTTACCTTATTAATAAAGGATACAAAAAAATCGCCCATTTTAGAGGATCGTATGTTCCGCAAAACTCGATCGATCGATTTTTAGGCTATAAAAGAGCGCTTGAAGCGCATGGAATCGAGTATGATTCGAAATTGGTTTACGTTTGCGATAACAATACTGATTTTGAAGACGGCTACGAAAATGCTCAAAAAATAATGACCGAAAATCCGGATATCGATGCCATTTTTGCCATTACTGATTTGGTTGCTATCGGGATTATCAAATACTTTAATGAAGCCGGAATAAAAACGCCGGAACAAGTGGCCGTTTTTGGCTTTAGTAATTGGTTTATGAGTACGGTTATTTCACCAAAATTAACTACAATTGATCAACCCGGATTTGAAATGGGACATCAGGCGGTTTCACTTTTAATTGATGAAATTGTCGATATAAAAGAACATCGTCCGGTAACGCATCAAATTATTGAACTTCCTACAAGAATCATTGAAAGAGAATCAACCGTTAAATGATTTTTTAATTCTAACTTTGCCCCAATCTTAAAAAGCATCAATGTTTCCGATTCCTGAAAATACCGATTTTTTATTGGCTGATGCCGAAAAAGAAAACTTATATCTGAGCCTTATTGAGCAAATTAATAAAGACTTTAATTTAGCCAATGAAGGAATTGATTTCCCGATGAGCATTTCTCCCGAAGAATTAAAAATTCAGCTTCACGAAAAAATCTACCGCATGATTCAGTACAAATTTGCTGAATACCTGAATCTCCTTTATATCATTGATGTATCTGAAGAAGAAATTAAAAAACTGGATGGCTCTGATTTGGTGATCCTGGCGGAACAGGTTTCTTTTTTGATTTTAAAAAGAGAGTGGCAAAAAGTTTGGTTTCGAAATTATTACAAGTAGAGATTCTAAATTTCTAAATTTTATTTTTAAGCCTTTGTTGGTATTTCATATAGTTTAATAAAGAGTTCCAAAGATTTATTGAAGTTTAATATTTTATCTAAAATTGGCTGTAAGGATTCCGGAGCATCTTCAATAAAATAGTCAATATGAAATTTTAATGTTTCCCCTATCTGGAAACGGTCAAGTACTTTTGGCGGAAGTGCAAAAGATCTTAATTGAAGTAATTCGCCACTTCTTGCCTGATCACGAAAAAACCAGGACAGAAATTCTAACGAGACTAAACTCTCAGAAGATTTATCTAATGTGAATTCGAATTGTAACATCACTTCATCTTTCAGTCCACCATCAGTTCTTAATAAAGTGGCAAGCGGTAGATGAGAAAGTGATACATCACCCAAATCAGAACCTTTTATCCCTTCTAAATTATCAATTCCACTGCTAACATTTTCTATTCCTTTTAAACTTCCTATTGTTTTCTGAAATAAATCGATCTCTTTTGGATATTCTCCCATTCTAAGTTTTACTATTTGGTCTTACAATATTTTTTAATCTGTCTAATTCAGACCAAAGTCCGAAACCGCTGGTATCTAATTTACTTCCAGTAATTTGAAAACGACCGCATTTAAAACAAATCTTTGCTATACCAACTGTTTTTTCTTTCTTTTTAAAAATAAAAATATCACGATACTCTGCAGCACAAGAAGCATAAGCGTCTGGTGACGAATCTTTTTCGCTAAAAACATTTTGAATGTCTTTTTGCTGTTTAATAGTTAAGTCTGATTTTTTATAATTATGCTTTAATAGAATCTTCTCGAAATTTTCTTTTGGAATAGTATCCGGAAAATGATGCACAAATAAAGTTATGAATTCTGTTTCTTTTTCAGTATTAATATCTTTCCTAATAAGTTTCGAAAAATCATGATCAGAAAAATTCAAATAATAATGATCTATTTTATCCGAATCGAAAAAAGGTTTTAATTCTTTCTTTACAACCTTTTTGCCTGCTACTTCTACTTTATTAGAATTTTTACAACTCGAAATTATAATAACAATAAGTACAAAAATATATTTTCTCACTTTTTTTGGATTTAAAACTTAATGTCTTCAATTTGAAATATTAAATTTTGACAATATCTGTTCCTAGTTTTTTATTTTGAACTATTTTATTAACCAAGTCTCGAAATGTTTCAATATCTCCAGTAGTAATAGTACTTTCATATTTCCAGTTTGGAAATATTCTGTCTAACAAATGATCTAAACATCTTTCTCTTTCTACTTTTACATCGAATTTATCGAAAACTTTCACCCCTGTTAATGTTACTTCTTCTAATAGAGGAGAAAAATTATCATTAATAGCCAAAAAATCTTCGATTCTTGTTGACGGCTTTAAACTTACAACATCTACACCTTTAATTTTTAAATTTCGCTTTAAGGTTTGAAAAACAGAGAATGTTAAACATTCTGAACCCAAAATTTTGATTGGTTTGACAATTTCTTTTTCAGCTACAGTTGATAAAAAATCACAAAGATCACCTAAAGTTTTTTTATCATCCGGATTGAAGATTGTATCCCATATTTTTATTGGCACATCAATTCTAAATTCTTGATTTAAAAATTTAGATAATTCCTTCCAAGGTAATAAATCCTGAACTTCACGCCATTCGCGTATTAATGTATACTTTGTTAAAACAAAAGTTCCATCAACCATAAAATCAAATTGGCCTGAAAGTCTATGCTGTTCTTTGAATATTTCTAAAAGCTCATTAGAAGTATAACAGATCTTATCATTCATAACTTATATTTTCTTTTATCCATTCGAAACCTTAGAAACTTAGCATCTCAGAACCTTAGCAACTCTAAAAGTAAACTCTCACAAAAGGCATAAACCCGGACCCGTAAAGACTTCTATCGGGATCATACAAAACATCATAACGCGCACCAATCGTGACACTTCCGGTTCTGTAACCTACACCAAGATACAAGGCAGTATTCCAATAATTATCAGAATAACTTGGTCTGTAGGGCGTTGAATTATAATCGGTATTGACACGAACTTGTTCTAACTCAGCTGACAATTGAATTTCCGGAATCGGATTTACAAGTCCCACCAGACTTCCTCCATACACAAAAGAGTTGTAATAACTTTTCGAAGATAAGTAACCAAATTGCAGACCAACACCAACCGCTACAATTTCGTTTACATTATAAATGGCACTTGGCATTACAGAAATATCCGTATATCCGGATCCAATTCCTACACCAAGTCCGCCTCCAAATTGCACTTTCTCCCAAAAATGATTACTATTGCCGATAATGTATTTTTGCTGCGAAATTGCAGAAGTTGAAAACAAGACTGCCAAAATCACAAAAAAAGGTTTGAAAACGATTGAAATTTGATTATAATTCATAGTTGAGTCTATTTTTAACAAATTTTTACGTAAAAGTACGTAAAAAAAAGATTTAAATAAATGCGATTGTTGTACTTTTGCCTTTCTATTTAACAAAAAGTATATTCACTCATATTATGGATAGGTTTTCATTTTTAAATGCAGCGCATACAGAGTTTTTCGCACAATTATATGATCAGTATTTAGTAAATCCAGATAGCGTTGAGCCAAGCTGGAGAAGTTTTTTTCAAGGTTTCGACTTTGGACAGACGACTTATAATGACGAAAATCCAGTTCAACGAATCGTTGAGTATGTAACTAGCGACAATCAAGATTGTAGTCTTGTTTCTGACAAACTACAAAAAGAATTCAATGTACTAAAGTTAATCGATGCCTACCGTACTCGCGGACATTTGTTTACAAAAACAAATCCGGTTCGTGATCGCAGAACATCTTCGCCAACATTAGACATCGAAAATTTCGGATTAACAACTGCTGATCTTTCCAGTGTTTTTGATGCTGGTCAGGCTATCGGAGTGGGGCCATCTACTTTGCAGGATATCGTAACACGTCTTAAATCTATTTACTGCCAGCATATTGGTATTGAATATATGTATATCAGAAATCCTGGCGTTGTACAGTGGATTCAGGATAAACTGGCTGTAAATGTAAATCAGCCTAATTTCTCTTCTGAAGAAAAGAAAACGATCCTAAACAAATTAAACCAGGCGGTTTCTTTCGAGAACTTCTTACATACTAAATATGTTGGTCAAAAAAGATTTTCACTAGAAGGTGGAGAATCTATCATTCCGGCTTTAGATGCTTTGATCGAACAAGCTGCTGAAAAAGGTGTTGAACAATTCGTAATGGGAATGGCTCACCGTGGTCGTCTGAACGTTTTGGCTAACATCTTCGGAAAATCTACTCAGGATATTTTTGGTGAGTTTGACGGTAAAGATTACGATCAGGAATATTTTGATGGTGATGTAAAATACCATTTAGGTCTTACTGCCGACAAAAAAACAAGAACAGGAAAAAATATTAATATCAATTTAGCACCAAACCCTTCTCACTTAGAAACGGTTGGAGCTGTAATTGAAGGAATCACAAGAGCAAAACAAGATAAATATTTTCCAAACGATTTCTCAAAAGTATTGCCAATTGCCGTTCACGGAGATGCTGCAATCGCAGGTCAGGGAATTTTATACGAAATCATTCAAATGGCATTGCTTGACGGTTACAAAACCGGAGGAACAATTCATATCGTAATCAACAATCAGGTTGGTTTTACTACTAACTATTTAGATGCACGTTCGTCTACTTACTGTACAGATGTTGCCAAAGTAACGCTTTCACCAGTATTACACGTAAATGCTGATGATGCAGAGGCTGTTGTACACGCAGTATCTTTTGCATTAGATTACAGAATGCAATTTGGCCGTGACGTATTTATTGACTTATTAGGATATAGAAAATACGGTCATAACGAAGGTGATGAGCCTCGTTTTACACAACCTGTATTATATAAAATCATCGCAAAACATAAAAATCCAAGAGATATTTATGCTGAAAAATTATTGTCAGACGGCGTAATCGATGCTTCTTATGTAAACGCTTTAGAAAAAGAATACAAATCTACTATGGAGGAGAATTTACAAGCTTCCCGTAAAAAAGATTTGACGATTATAACGCCATTCATGAAAAACGAATGGGATGGATTTGTTCAGGTAACAGATACGCAGATGCTTGAAAAAGTTGACACTACTTTTGACAAAAAAGGACTAGATTCTATCATCGGTACAATTTCAACATTACCAGCGGACAAGAAATTCATTAGTAAAATAACTAAAATCGTTACGGACAGAAAAACCGGATACGACAATAATACTATCGATTGGGGAACTGCAGAAGCCTTGGCTTACGGTTCACTTTTGACTGAAGGATTCGATATTCGTATTTCAGGTCAGGACGTAGAGCGTGGTACATTCTCTCACCGTCACGCTGTTGTAAAAGTAGAAGATTCTGAAGAAGAAGTAATCCTGCTGGATAGCATCGAAAACAAAAAAGGAAAATTCGGCGTATTCAATTCACTTTTATCTGAATATGGTGTACTTGGTTTTGATTATGGATATGCATTAGCGAATCCAAACGCTTTGACAATTTGGGAAGCTCAATTTGGAGATTTCTCTAACGGAGCCCAAATCATGATTGACCAGTACATTTCATGTGGTGAAGATAAATGGAACAACCAAAACGGTATTGTTTTATTATTGCCTCACGGATATGAAGGACAAGGTGCAGAACACTCTTCTGCAAGAATGGAGCGTTACTTACAACTTTGTGCAAGACAAAATATGTATGTGGCAGACTGTACAACTCCTGCCAACTTCTTCCACTTGTTGAGAAGACAGATGAAAACAAATTTCCGTAAACCTTTGGTCGTTTTCTCTCCAAAAAGTTTATTGCGTGATCCAAGATGTGTTTCTACAGCAGAAGAATTAGCTACAGGAAGTTTCCAGGAAACAATTGATGACAATACAGTAGATAAAAAAGCAGTAAAAACCTTGGTTTTTGTTACCGGTAAATTCTACTATGACATCGTTGCCGAAAGAGAAAACAACGGAAGAAATGACGTTGCAGTGGCTCGTATTGAGCAATTATTCCCTTTCCCGGTTGCACAACTTAAAGAAATCATCGCACAATATCCAAATGCTGATGATTATGTTTGGGCTCAGGAAGAACCTAAAAACATGGGAGCTTACAGCTTTATGTTAATGAACTTTGATCTTGTAAAATGGAGATTAGCTTCACTAAAAGCTTACGCAGCACCGGCATCAGGAAGTTATACCCGTGCAAAACGCCGTCATGCAGATGCAATTAGAATGGTATTCGATAAAGATTTATTCAGATAAAAAATTAGTTTAACGTTTAAGACTTAAAGTACGACCAAACACTTTAATCTTTAAACAATACAAACCTTAAACAAAAACAAAGATGATTTTAGAAATGAAAGTCCCATCACCAGGGGAATCAATAAAAGAAGTTGAAATTGCAACTTGGTTAGTAAAAGACGGAGATTATGTAGAAAAAGATCAAGCTATTGCTGAAGTTGATTCAGACAAAGCGACTCTTGAATTACCGGCAGAAGCAAGCGGAATCATTACGCTAAAAGCAGAAGAAGGTGATGCAGTAGCTGTGGGAGCTGTAGTTTGTTTAATCGATACAGGTGCAGCAAAACCTGCAGGAGATGCTCCGGCGGCCGAAGCTCCAAAAGCGGAAGTAAAAGCAGAAGCGCCTAAGGCAGAAGCAAAAGCGGAAGCTCCAAAAGCAGCACCAGCACCAGCAGCAACTTATGCTACAGGAACTCCATCTCCGGCAGCAAGAAAAATATTAGACGAAAAAAACATAGCACCGGCAACTGTTTCAGGAACTGGTAAAGGCGGAAGAATTACTAAAGATGATGCTGTAAACGCAGTGCCTTCTATGGGAACTCCAACTGGAGGAAACCGTGGATCTGAGCGTACAAAATTATCAATGTTACGTCGTAAAGTAGCAGAGCGATTAGTAGCTGCTAAAAACGAAACAGCAATGTTAACGACTTTCAACGAAGTTAACATGACGCCAATCAACTTAATTCGTAACGAATACAAAGATGCTTTCAAAGCAAAACATGGTGGTCTTGGTTTAGGATACATGTCTTTCTTTACAAAAGCAGTTACAAGAGCTTTAGAATTATATCCGGACGTAAACTCTATGATGGATGGTGATTATAAAGTAGCTTACGATTTTGCTGATATCTCTATCGCAGTTTCAGGGCCAAAAGGTTTAATGGTTCCTGTGGTTCGTAATGCTGAAAACTTAAGTTTCCGCGGAATTGAAGCTGAAATCAAAAGATTAGCATTGAGAGCCCGTGATGGTCAGATTACTGTTGACGATATGACTGGCGGAACTTTTACAATTACTAATGGTGGCGTTTTTGGAAGTATGTTAAGTACTCCAATCATCAACCCTCCACAATCAGGAATTTTAGGAATGCACAACATTATCGAGCGTCCAATTGCTGTAAACGGTAAAGTTGAGATTCACCCAATGATGTATGTAGCACTTTCTTATGACCACAGAATCATCGACGGACGTGAGTCTGTTGGTTTTTTAGTAGCTGTAAAAGAAGCTTTAGAAAATCCTTTGGAATTATTAATGAATGGCGATGCTAAACGTGCTTTAGAGTTGTAATTTTAAGTAATTTCGGTAATAATATAAAAACCTGTTCATTTATCTGAACAGGTTTTTTTATATAAAATTTAATTAAGATTTGCTTAAGATGTTAATTTTTTAAACAAACGTAAATTTTACCCTTTAAAAAATATTTTATTTAGAATAAATAAGAATAGCTTGTGTAGTTGATAATCAACAACTAAATTTGCGCTATTAAAATCAATTCTAAATAAAATGAAGAATAAATTCATAATTTCTTTTTTGAGCTTTTGTTTTTTTCTATTAGCAGGCACAACAATTTCAGCACAGGAAAAAGCAACCTTAAAAGGTAAAATATCTTTAAACGATAACGAATCTCCTGAGGGAATTTCCCTTGCTCTGAAAGGAACAAGATTTGGAACAGTTACTGACCAGGATGGTAATTATAGAATAAAAAACATCAAGCCGGGAACTTACACTTTAAAAATTTCTGCAGTTGGATATAATACTACTGAAAGAAAAATTACATTTAAAGAAGGTGACGAACTTACTGAAAACTTCAACCTGACTTCAAACTCAGAAGAACTAACGGAAGTTGTGGTAAACAGCAGAAAAAATCATTTTGCCCGTAAAGAAAATCAGCAAGTATCAAGATTGCCACTTAAAAATCTTGAAAATCCACAAGTTTATACCACTATCACAGGCGAAGTATTAAAAGAACAAGTAGTAACTAATTTTGATGATGCTTTAAAAAATGCTTCCGGTATTACACAACTTTGGGCCGCTACAGGTCGTGGCGGAGATGGTGCAGGATATTATTCTCTTAGAGGTTTTGCCGTACAGCCAACAATGGTTAACGGTTTACCGGGTTTGACAAACGGAAGTTTAGATCCAGCAAACATTGACAGAATCGAAATCATAAAAGGACCATCAGGGACTTTATTTGGAAGCAGTTTAATTTCGTACGGAGGATTAATAAATACTACCACAAAAAGACCTTACAAAGGATTTGGAGGAGAAGTAAATTACACTGGCGGAAGTTATGGTTTGAATCGTGTTACTGTAGATCTGAACACAGCATTAAATGATAAAAAAACTATAAACTTCAGAATTAATTCAGCATACAACAAACAAGAAAGCTTTCAGGATGCTGGTTTTAGAGAATCCTTTTTTATTGCTCCATCATTATCTTACGAAGTAAACGACAGATTATCATTTTTGGTAAACACGGAGTTTATGAGCAACGAAACAACAAATCCTACTATGTTGTTTTTAGACCGAAGCAACCCTTTAAGAGTTCACAATATCTCTGAATTAAAATACGACAACAAACGTTCTTACACTAGTAATGAACTTACCCTAAAAACACCTTCGTATAACATACAGGCACAAATGAATTATAAACTTTCTGACCAATGGAAATCGCAAACCGTTTTCTCTTCAAGTTCAGCAAAGTCCACAGGAAACTACGCTTATTTATATGAAGAAACAAGCGAATCCAAATATGACGACATAAAAAGCGGAATTGTTTTGGGAAGATCTTTTACCTATCAGGATAGTAAAAACATCACTACTGACATCCAGCAAAATTTTATTGGTGATTTCAAAATCGGAGATTTAAGAAACAGAATTGTAGTTGGTTTTGATTATTTCAACAGAACAGCAACAGATCATGGTTCTGGATATTTTACTAACGGAATTGTATACATTGGCGACGATTTACAAACTTTCAACTCTAAATTTGGTCCGTCAAATGGCGGTGACACAGGAATCCTGACAAAAGCAGAATCTGATGTTATTGTAGGCAACAGCCCAAGAAACAACAACAAAACGAAACAAGAAGTTTACAGCGCTTATTTTTCAGATGTATTCAACTTCACACCTGCCTTATCAGCAATGGTAAGCTTACGTGCTGATCGTTTCATTAATAGTGGTGATATTTCAACAGATACCGATAACTATAATCAAACCGCATTTTCTCCAAAATTTGGTTTAGTTTACCAACCTATTTTAGATAAAGTATCGCTTTTTGCCAACTACATGAATGGTTTTGCAAACGTTGCCCCTGGTGAAGATGTTAATGGCACGACAAGAACGCCAAGAACTTTTAATCCTGAACACGCTAACCAATTTGAGGCAGGTACTAAACTGAATCTTCTAAAAGATAAAGTGTATACTACTTTTAGTTATTACGATATCAAAGTAACAGATCAGGTCTATAGTATAAGAACTTCAGCAACTCAAATAACAAATTACCAAAATGGTGGTCAGCACAATAAAGGTTTTGAAGCCGAAATCGTAGCCAATCCAGTTGCTGGGTTAAATATTATGCTGGGGTACAGTTACAATGACGCAAAATTAACTGCCGGCGATCCTGATTTCGTAGGTTTCAGACCTGAGAGTTCCGGACCTCAAAATTTAGCCAACCTTTGGGCAAGCTACAAATTTACTCAAGGTTCATTAAGAGGATTTGGTTTAGGATTTGGAGGAAATTATGTTGGAGATAACAAAATCATGAACAGAGCAACAGCAGGAACATTCACAATTCCGGAATATGTAGCCTTGAATTCATCTTTGTTTTATAGTGCCGAAAAGTTTTCAATCAATCTAAAAGTAAACAATATTACGAACGAAGAAATTTATGATGGCTGGTCAACCATTCATCCAAAAGATCCTCGAACTTTTGCCGCAAGTTTTACTTATAAGTTCTAACATAAAGACAAAACACCTTTCTCTTACAGCAGAAAGGTGTTTTTTAAATTCTATGAAATTATGATAACAATAGCAAGCCTTATCGTTTTTTTAGCTTTTTACACGCTTTACTATACCTCAAAAAGAGCCACATTATCTTATGATCTGGGTTTTGAGAAATGGATGAAAAGCAATCCTAAACCAACCAAATATATGGGCTTGGGGCTTCTTTTATTAGCATATTCACTTTGGCTCTTTACTCAGTCTTTGTGTTGCGGGACTTTAATGTTTTTTATCCAGCTTATGACTGTAGGAAGTTTGATTATTATTTTAGCACCATTAAAGAAAATTAGCCGATTTGCTATTATTGCTCTTTTCGTGATTGTGGCTTTAATAGAATTTTATTACAACTAACTTATTTCTAACCAAAATATGCCAGCAAATCCTAAATATCTAACCCAATCTATATGGCAGCGAATTGCCAAAATTACAGCTGCCATACTTGGCGGCTATTTTGTTTCAGTCAGTTTTCATTTGGCTTTAGCAGCCTGGTTCAACCGTGCTAATATCTTAATGACCATGGCTTTTAGCGGATTCATTCTTTGGGTGGCGCTTATGGTAATTGCTTTTTTAGCAAAAAGCGGATGGAAAATCTGGGGTATATATCTACTTCTTACTTTAGTTTTTTCTCTTTTTATTTATCTGGGTCAAACCTGCAATCCGATAGCAAAATAACTTATGAATAACCGTAATTATAATATCTACTTTCATACGCATACCGTTAGCGGAATTGTTATCAGTGTGGTACTTTTTGTGATTTTTTTTGCTGGATCTTTTTCTTTTTTCAGGGATGATATCAACAACTGGGAAAGAAATGAATCTACTGCTATTACCAAAGAAATTCAGCTGGACTACGATAAGGCCTTAAAAAAACTAGACAAGGAATACGTTCTGCACGGAAGAAATATTACCATTTCTAAACCAAGCAACGAAAGAAGAGTTGCCGTTTATATGGAAGGCACGAAAGATACTTTGGCTCCGGCCAAACAAAAAGAAGGAAGCTTTTTCTATCTCGACACCAAAACCTTTAAAACATTCACTTATGAACAATCTTATTCGCTAGGTGAATTTTTATACCGTTTGCATTTCTTAGCTCAAATTCCTTATCCTGTTGGTTATTACCTATCAGGGTTTGTCGCTTTATTTTTCTTATTTGCAATCGTAACCGGTGTTTTATTGCACTGGAAAAAAATTGTTTCTAATTTTTACATTTTCCGTCCAAAGGAAAAATTAAAAACATTATGGACAGATGCACATACAGCATTAGGAATGATTGGCCTGCCGTTTCAGTTTGTATATGCTGTAACCGGAGCATTTTTTATGATCAAGCTTTTAATAGTTGCACCTGCCGTGATGACTTTGTACAAAGGCGATCAGGATAAACTGTACAAAGAATTAGAATACACTGATCCGGATTATAAATTTGATAATAAAAAACTGGCTGTTCCTTTTAACATTGATCAATTAGTCGCAAAAGCAAAAAGCAACTGGAAAGATTTTGAAATTACTCGTGTTTTTATTCAGAATTATGGCGATGCCAATATGCATGTTTTGGTTGAAGGTGAAATGCTGAGCAGTAAAAAATTCACAGGAATAGGAAAAGTAGTTTACCGAATTGCCGACGGAAAAGAAATTGCAAAGAAAAACCCTGTCACACAAAACAACTATTTAGATGTTGTGAAAAATGTTTTATACAAAATTCATTTTGGTGATTATGGCGGTTATGCTTTAAGAATCATAAGTTTCGTTTTAGGAATCATAACTTGTTTTGTCATCATTTCCGGAGTTATGATTTGGTTAGTTGCCAGACAAAAAAACAATTTACCAGAGAAAAAAAGACGTTTCAATGCTGCGGTAGTTCGCATCTATCTGGCAATTTGCCTGAGCATGTACCCTATTACAGCCTTAGCATTTATTGGCTCAAAAATATTTTATCCTTTAAGTCAATCGAACTTATTCAGCCTTTATTTTGGAGGATGGCTATTGTTAACCCTATTTTTTATCCTTAAAAAGAATGATGCGTTTACAAATAGATTCTGTCTAATTTCAGGAAGTATTTTAGGATTTCTAATTCCAATTACAAACGGAATCGTATCCGGAAACTGGTTTTGGAATTCGTTTATGCAAAATCACATTCAGGTTTTCTTTATAGATGTTTTCTGGATTATTTTGGCATCCCTAACACTATACATTTCATTTACTTTGAAGTCAAAAAAAGCCGTTTCCTAAAAATTAGCTTAAATAATTTGCCCTCTATGGATTAAGCATTTACTTTTACGCTTTATTCAAAACATGGGTTTAAAAAAACAAATACGCTTTCTGCATAAATGGCTCGGGTTAATTTCCGGGCTTATTGTTTTTATCATAAGTATTACCGGCTGTATCTTTTGTTTTCATGATGAAATAAAAGACATTACCAGAAAAGAATGGCGATTGGTTGAACCTCAGAACAAGCCTTTCATGTTCGCATCAGTTTTACAGGAAAAGGCAAAAGAAATTCTCCCAGATTACAAACAATCGATGGTTTCTTTTTACGGAAAAAACAGATCTGCAATTGTGTATACTTATTCCGGTACAGAAAACCGCTATCTCTACTTTAATCCGTACACAGGAAAACATCTAAAAACCGAAGATCCGGAAACAGATTTCTTCATCATTGTAGAATACATACATCTGTATTTGCTTTTACCGGATTATATCGGCAAACACATTATTGGAGGTGCGACCATCATTTTTATTCTATTACTGATTTCGGGAATTATTCAATGGTGGCCAAAGAAAAAGAAAGATCTCAAGAGAAGCCTCTCCGTAAAATGGTCTGCAAAATGGCGTCGGGTAAATTACGACTGGCACAATACATCCGGATTTTATATTTCGATAGTTGCTGCGGTTATGGCCATTACTGGTCTAACATTCACTTACGAATGGGTTGGAGACGGCATTTACAAAACCTTTAATTTTGGCGGCGATAAAGCTTTAGAAACAAAAACGCCCATAATAGACACAACATCGTTTGAATACAATACTTCTGCAGCGATAGACCGGGCACTTTATCACACGATGAAAAAAAATCCCGAAGCTGAAATGTTTTATGTAATGATACCACAAAAGAAAGGCGATATCATAAATACAGGAGCCTATCCGCATACTTTACGATACGATCATCAAAGCAATTATTATTTTCATCCCTACCACGGAGAATTACTTCAAAGTCAGACGTTTGATAAAAAAAGTTTAGGTTTACAAGTTGTCGAAATGAATTATGGCATTCATACAGGGCAAATCTTAGATCTGCCGGGAAAAATTATTGCATTTATTGTCAGTCTGATTGCCGCTGCTTTACCCGTAACCGGTTTTGTGATTTGGTATGGAAGAAGAAATAAATCCTGCAAAAAGATCAAGATCAAGGCGTAAAAAATTTAACCACTTAGAACGCACGTTTTTATCTTATAATTACAAACGAGAAATTCGCAAAGCTATACTTGATAAAGCTTTGCGAATTTTGCGTTTGTATAAAATCTTACAAATAAAAAACCGCTGATTAAAGCGGTTCTTGTTGTGTCATTCGAAATATCTTAATTTCTATTGGCTAAAGCATTTTTCTGTAAATTTTTTACTGAAGTGATTTTGCTGTTTTGATAAGCAACTTCACAAAGATTTTTTTCATTGAAGAAAACCCAATTTCCAGTTTTCAATCCGTCTGTGTATTCTCCTACCGCCACTTTATTTCCTCTTTCATCATACGATACCCAAACTCCATCTAATTTACCGTCTTTAAAAAAGCCTTGTTGTTGCACCTTACCATTTTCATAATAATAAGTAGCTTTTACTTTGTTTCCAACAGCTTCTAATTCCGGGTTTACTTCTTGTGCAACTAGAATTCCAGAGAACAATATTGCAACTAAAATTACACACTTTTTCATATCTTTAGGTATTAATGTTATCAAATAGTATATCAAATATACTTATTTGTTTACATTAAAAAAACTTTTACTTAACAATTTGGTAACATTAGATAAAAGCTTAACATTGGAAAATGATGAAAAACAAAAAAACCAACGCCTAAGCCTTGGTTTTACTGGTATTTTATAAAAAAGCAAATTTTACGATATCGTTATAAATTTCGTAAATAAACTACTTCAATAACGAATCTAATTGCTTCTGAAGGTCTGGAGACGATGGTCGGTTAGCATCAGAGCTTAAAACATTTCCGTTAGGATCAACTATGATAAATCTCGGAATTCCTGTAACACCGTAATTCGTTACAAACTCAGATTCCCAATCCTTATCTGCAAATAATTGTACACCGCCTAAGTTTTTATCCGTTACAAATTTTTTCCATTTTTCATTGTCCTTTGCCTTATCAATTGAAATACTGACAAACTCAATATTTTTTCCGTGATACTTTTCTTCAATTTTTTGCAGGTAAGGAATTTCAGCTCTGCATGGCGCGCACCAGGTTGCCCAAAGATCAATGTAAACATATTTTCCTTTCAGGTCAGAAAGTTTAGTTTTTCCTCCTTTGTGATTTTCATAATCAAAACCCGGAGAAGGTTTTCCTTTAAGTTTATTTGCTTTCGAGGCTCTTTCATATTCCTGAACCGCATATTGATTAAAACTTTCAAAACTCTGTTTTAATGCCGCTTTAAACTCAGGATCAAAATTTCCTTTCTCAACATTTTCAATATCTTCTTTCTTCTTTGCCTCTAATAGCGAAGCAAACTCAGCAGGTTCTTTGGCGAAAGCCTCATCCCTGAATTTTTCATCTTTTAAGGCTTGTTGTGCCAGAAAATTACTTTCGTCAACCTCTTTTCCTTTATAAACAATTGTTTCGTCAAACTCTTTGGCATTCATTGTTAGATTGACTTCCGAATTTGGCTTTAAATATAAATTAGAACTTTCTGTTCCGTCAGAGAACATATAAAATCCTTTTGGAGCCTCAAAATTGGCCACAAAAAGCTCTTTTTTATTAATCGGAATAACCTGTTTGAAATTGTCTCTTCCTTTAATCACCAGAGTATCACTATTTCTGTTGGCAATTTTAGCCGTAAATTTTACTTGATTTTTGGTTTGACCGATGACATTCAAAGCGCTAAAAATCAACAGACCAGTTACAAAAAGTTTGTTCATATAAATTAAAGTTTTTATTTAATGACTCAAATCTAAAGAAATTAAGACTGCCAAATTTAAGAATTAACAAAATATTTCAAATTAATGAGCATCAAGTTACGACTTTACTATATTAATTTGAATTTTGTGTTTACTTTTGCAGTCTAAAATTTAGATCATGTATAGAAGTCATAATTGTGGCGAATTAAACGCCTCAAATATTAATACGGAAGTTACACTAGCGGGTTGGGTTCAGAAATCACGCGATAAAGGATTTATGAATTGGGTCGATTTACGTGACCGTTACGGAATTACACAACTTATTTTCGACGAAAGCCGTACAGACAAAACTGTTTTTGAACTGGCAAAAACTCTTGGTAGAGAATTTGTAATTCAGGTAAAAGGAACTGTAATTGAACGTGAGGACAAGAACAAAAACAAAAACATGATTACCGGTGACATCGAAATTTTAGTTACCGAATTAACTATACTTAACGCTGCCTTGACTCCTCCGTTTACTATTGAGGACGAAACTGACGGCGGTGAAGACATCAGAATGAAATATCGCTACCTTGATATTAGAAGAAATCCTGTAAAAAACAGTTTATTATTCCGTCATAAAGTAGCAATGGAAGTTCGTAAATATTTGTCAGATTTAGATTTCTGCGAAGTTGAAACGCCTTACTTAATCAAATCAACTCCGGAAGGAGCAAGGGATTTCGTTGTACCAAGCCGTATGAACGAAGGACAATTTTATGCATTGCCACAATCACCGCAAACTTTCAAGCAATTATTGATGGTGGGTGGAATGGATAAATATTTCCAGATCGTAAAATGTTTCCGTGACGAAGATTTGCGTGCAGACCGTCAGCCTGAGTTTACACAAATCGATTGCGAAATGGCATTTGTGGAGCAAGAAGACATTTTGAATGTTTTTGAAGGTCTGACAAGACATTTACTAAAAGAAATTAAAGGTATTGAAGTAGATAAATTTCCAAGAATTACCTACGATTATGCCATGAAAACATATGGAAACGACAAACCGGACATTCGTTTTGGGATGGAATTTGGTGAGTTGAACGAATTTGCACAACACAAGGAATTCCCGGTATTCAATGCCGCTGAATTAGTTGTGGGAATTGCAGTTCCGGGAGCAGGAAATTATACCCGTAAAGAAATTGACGGATTGATTGACTGGGTAAAACGCCCGCAAGTTGGTGCATCAGGAATGGTGTATGCAAAATGCAATGACGACGGAACTTTTAAATCATCTGTAGATAAATTTTACGATCAGGAGGATTTAGGACAATGGGCAAAAATTACAGGAGCAAAACCTGGCGATATGATTTTTGTACTTTCCGGACCGGCCAACAAAACACGTGCACAACTTTCTGCCCTTCGTATGGAATTAGCAACTCGTTTAGGATTGCGTAATCCTGAAGTATTCGCTCCTCTTTGGGTAATTGATTTCCCATTATTAGAACTGGACGAAGAAAGTGGCCGTTATCACGCAATGCACCACCCGTTTACCTCTCCAAAACCGGAAGACATGGCATTATTAGAAACTGAACCCGGAAAAGTTCGTGCAAATGCTTATGATATGGTTATGAACGGAAATGAAATTGGCGGAGGATCTATTCGTATTCATGATAAAGCGACTCAGCAATTAATGTTCAAATACCTGGGCTTTACCGAAGAAGAAGCAAAAGCACAATTTGGCTTTTTAATGGATGCTTTTCAATTTGGAGCACCGCCACACGGAGGTTTAGCATTTGGTCTTGACAGATTAGTAGCGATCTTAGGAGGTCAGGAAACCATTAGAGATTTTATTGCGTTCCCTAAAAATAATTCAGGACGCGATGTGATGATTGATGCACCTGCTGCGATCGATGAGACTCAGCTGAAAGAACTTTCAATTAAATTAGATATTAAACAATCTTAAAACTGAGATGAAAAAACTGATTTTGCTGCTTTTTGCAATAAACCTATATGCCCAGAGTCCAAAACAAGTTTTATATTCATTTTACGACTGGAAATATCCAAAGATAAAAATAGAAAGCACTACAATTGGTGTCATCGTAGAAGATCCATCAAACAATAGCGTGATAGACAATCAAGTCTCTGCCTACGCAATCAAGAATCTTAATTTAAGAAATTTACAAATAGTCGCTCCCGAAAAGAGCGACTATTTATTGTATATACAACCCATAAGTACTGAGCTTACTACAAGCGTAGAAAAAATAAATAACATTAATGATGTTAGTTATATTGGGAAAATTATTTTTTCTTCAAGATTAAACTTTACCATCAAGCGAAAAAACGAAATCGTTTATACCAAAGATTTCAATTATTCTCAAGCAATTTCAGACGTAAGCACTTATAATAATTACAGCATTAAAACAGAGGAAATTGCAAACAGTCAGGTACAAAAACTTCTGAAAAATTCCAGCGTAACAATTTATCAAAATTGCCGCGACACATATGCCAATACTGTTTTGTATCATTTTTTTAAAGAGATCAAAGAAACCATTGATTTTAGCAGAGTAGAAGAAACACTTGCGCTATACAAATTCACAGACAATGACTTTGAGCAAATAAACCAATCTGTCGATGCCTTTGAATTCACAAGAAAATTAGAAGACAACGAAGAGAATTATCTTAAAATAAAAAATCTCCTTTTAGAAAAAATACAATTTTGGGAAACTGAAGTTTCGAAATACGATTACAACAATAAAAAAACCAAAAAGATTTACTGGGCTCTAATGGCAAATATTTCAACTGCTTATTATGCTTTGGGAGACAATGCAAAAGCGATCGAATTCAAAGACAAAGCGTTACTTGTTGACTATAACAAAAACTACAGGTATCTGAGCGAAATACCCGAGAAAAAAATAAAGAACCTGTCTTTTCTATTAGATTCCGAAGGCAAACCTTTTATTGACTTTGAAAATAATGATTTTTCGAAAAAACAAAACTTTGATGCTGTCTATTTTACCAATAAAAAAGGAAAACTTCTGATCAACAGTAACGTTTCAGATCAGGAAATCGTCATCAGAAAAAACCGTGTCGAAGTAATCTATCATGTTCTGGCGTGTTCTAAATTTTATGATTTCCTACTGAGCATAGTCAATGATTTTAATGAAAAAGAAGAAGATAAAAGTTTATTTTTTAAGAATACAGATAATTACTTTTTTAACCTTACAAAACATTATAATGATCGAAGTAAAGAATTGCTTGTTGCCGATTTGAAAAACTTCAACATGGAAGAAAAAAAGACCATTCTAACGGCTTCCAATAAAATCTATGACTTAACAGATGTTTTATACAAACGATTAGAGCAATCTCAAAAAATAAACTCGGAGAGTCAATATTCCGAATTTTTAAAAACAATTGTTAAGCTACAGGATCTTCTTGCCCATTATCCCGGCACCAGTAAAAAAGAAGACCTAAAAGCATTGACCAATATGGTTTTTATTACTCAGGACCAGGCACTGTTAGATCTTCCTTATTTGGGCTTTTTAGCAGACGAACTTACGACAGAGGGGCATAGTGACTATAAAAGTCATCCAAAAATGTATCAAGCCCTTTTTAAACAATACAAAAAAACATTCAACAACTTAATGGCAAGTACTGTTTTAAAAAATCTCCATGATAAAGAAGTCATAAAATTTAATGAAATTATGTATTCATTTTACATGCCGTTATCCAGAGAAAAAATTGAAAACGTAAATATTAAATTCAAAAATCAATACAATAGCGATTCAATTTTGAGACTCTTAATGCTTTATTCCAAGTAATCATGAAAAAATTATTTTTAATCGCTTTAATCTTCATTTTAAACAGCTGTGCATTTGCACCGAAAACTGTGGTAAAAGACGAAACTTTTACGAAGCAAAATGCAGACGAGCAGGAAAGAGACTTCAACCTTCAAGTTAAGACAATCGGTTTTTCGGAAAAAACCAATCAAAAAGAAGTAGAGATTGAATACGAACTGAAAAACAACTCTAAACTGAATATTTTTGACAAAAAACTCAAAACCTACAAATTGTTTTTTATCCTGACAACGAAAGACGGTCGGGAAATAGCAAAAGAGAAGACAATCTGGTCGATTATCCCACCTAATACCGCGATAATCGAAAAAGAGAAAGTTTATGTATCAGACTATATCGTTCAATCCTGTACAACACGTCTTTACATAAAATACAAATAATAAAAACACAATAAGTCTGAAGATTATTCTCACAATATAGAATGATTCTCAAATAAAGCACTTCTGTATCAAAATTGATGCAAAATAAATAGCGAAAACACTGTGAATCAATAATTTTTACAAAAAATTAACACCTTATTGTCTTTTGTATGAATTTATATCTTACATTTGCTTCATTATAAATTATTATTACAATTACAATGCGTACAGGTACAGTAAAATTTTTCAATGAATCTAAAGGTTATGGATTCATTACAGACGAAGAAACAGGAAAAGATATCTTCGTTCACGCTTCAGGAATTAACGCGGAAGAATTACGCGAAGGTGACCGTGTAAGCTACGAAGAAGAAGAAGGAAGAAAAGGGAAAGTTGCTGCTAAAGTAGCAGTAATCTAAGAAAAATATAGCAATTTATTTTTTTTGCCTCTGAATGGTTTAAAAACGTTTCGATTCATTTCGAAACGTTTTTTTTTGCTCAAATCTTAAAAAAAACATAAAATCGCCTGATCTTATTTATAATCAATAAAAATTACCCGCAAACACCCTTGAACACCATACTTAAATCATTTTTTAGTTTGTGATTTACAGAGTTGAAAGTTATCTTTGTGACTTATTCTTTAAGTAAAAAACCTAAGATTATGCAATCTGATCAATACAATTACATTCCTATTTTAATGCAGGCAATTTTAGCAATTGGTTTTGTAGTAGGAACAATTATTATTTCTGGAAAATTAGGACCAAAAAGAACCTCTGAGGTTAAAGATAAAAACTTTGAGTGCGGTATCGAATCTGTTGGTAACGCCCGTGTTCCTTTTTCTGTAAAATACTTCTTAGTTGCTATTTTATTTGTATTGTTCGACGTAGAGGTGATTTTTCTTTACCCTTGGGCTGTAAACTTCAAAGAACTTGGAATAGAAGGAATGCTAAAGATGATCGTATTTATGTCACTTCTTTTAGTTGGATTTTTCTACATCATCAAGAAAAAAGCATTAGAGTGGGAATAAAAAGATTTTAGATTTTAGATTCGTGATTTTAGATTTTAGAATGGATGATTATCCGGCTTAATTTAAAACTGCAATTTAAAATTTGAACTCTCTGAATTAATATTACTGATTTAAAAAAATTGATTTTAACTTTTACGATTCAAAAATCTAAAATCTAAAATCAGAAATCTAAAATAAAAATGAGCGATTCAAAAGTAAATATGGTAGCCCCTCCTGAAGGTGTTGTTGGTGAAGGTTTCTTCGCTACAAAACTAAATGACGTTGTGGGTATGGCACGCGCGAATTCTCTTTGGCCATTGCCTTTTGCAACTTCTTGTTGCGGAATCGAGTTTATGGCAACAATGGCTTCACACTACGATTTAGCACGTTTTGGATCTGAGCGTGTGAGTTTTTCTCCACGTCAGGCAGATATGTTATTAGTAATGGGAACTATTTCTAAAAAAATGGCCCCTATTTTAAGACAAGTTTACGAACAAATGGCAGAACCTCGCTGGGTAATTGCCGTTGGAGCTTGTGCTTCATCAGGTGGTATTTTTGACACCTATTCAGTTTTACAAGGAATTGACAAAGTAATACCTGTTGACGTTTACGTACCAGGATGCCCGCCAAGACCAGAACAAATTGTTGATGGAGTGATGAAACTTCAGGAATTGGTAAGAAGCGAATCTGTAAGACGCAGAAGCTCACCGGAATACCAAGAATTACTAGCTTCATATAACATTTCATAAGATGGCTTTAGAAAACACCCTGATACAAAATAAACTTACAGAAACATTTGATACAAGTGTTTTTAATTTTCGCGAAGAGAGAGATGTTTTTACACTGGAAACTTCTGCTGATAAGATCACAGCTTTAATTCTTTTCCTGAAAAACGACTCTGATCTGCGTTTCCACTTTTTAACCGATTTATGCGGTGTTCACTATCCAGACAACGAAACAGATCGTCAGTATGCCATAGTATACCATATGCACAATTGGTACGAAAACAAACGTATTAGAATAAAAGTATTCCTTAACGGAGAAAAACCGGAAATAAAAACCATTTCAAATATTTTTCTGAGCTCCAATTGGATGGAAAGAGAAACATACGATTTCTTCGGGATTAACTTTATTGGACATCCGCAATTGAAACGTATCCTGAATATGGATGAAATGATATCGTTTCCAATGCGAAAAGAATTCCCAATGGAAGACAGCGGAAGAACGGATAAAGATGACAGATTCTTTGGAAGAACAACAACAAATTGCTAAAAAATAAATAATTCAACATTATAAAATGTCAGAACTATTATTACCACCAGAGCATCGTTATGCTAAAATAGTAAAGGATAAACTAAACGAAGACGGAAGCGAGCTTTCAGTTCTGAATTTAGGTCCAACACACCCTGCCACTCACGGTATTTTTCAAAATATCCTGTTGATGGACGGAGAGAGAATTCTTGAAGCTGAACCAACTATTGGTTACATTCACAGAGCTTTCGAAAAAATTGCCGAAAATCGTCCTTTTTACCAGATTACGCCTCTTACAGACCGAATGAACTATTGCTCCTCACCTATTAACAATATGGGATGGTGGATGACTTTAGAGAAATTATTAAATATTGAAGTTCCTAAAAGAGCACAATATTTAAGAGTTATCGTAATGGAGTTGGCCCGTATTACCGATCACTTAATTTGCAACTCTATTTTAGGTGTTGATACAGGTGCTTATACTGGTTTCTTGTACGTATTTCAATTTAGAGAAAAAGTTTACGAGATCTACGAAGAAATTTGTGGTGCACGTTTAACAACAAATATGGGAAGAATTGGTGGTTTCGAAAGAGACTGGTCACCAGAAGCTTTCCGCAAACTAGATGTGTTTTTAAGAGATTTTCCTGTCGCCTGGCAAGAATTTGAAAACCTATTCGAAAGAAACAGAATTTTCCTTGACAGAACTGTAGACGTAGGTGCAATCTCAGCAGAGCAAGCAATGGCTTACGGATTTACAGGTCCAAATTTACGTGCCGCAGGAGTCGATTACGACGTGCGTGTAGCACATCCTTATTCATCATACGAAGATTTCGATTTTATAGTTCCTGTTGGAAAATCAGGCGACACTTACGATCGTTTTTGTGTTCGTAATGCCGAAGTTCGCGAAAGTTTAAGCATCATTCGTCAGGCTTTGGATAAAATGCCAGCCGGAAATGAATATCATGCAGAAGTTCCAGATTATTATCTGCCTCCAAAAGAAGATGTTTACACTTCTATGGAATCATTAATTTATCACTTTAAAATTGTCATGGGAGAAGTTCCTGTACCAGTTGCAGAAATTTATCATGCTGTAGAAGGCGGAAACGGAGAATTAGGATTCTATTTAGTAACCGACGGAAGCAGAACGCCATATAGATTACATTTCAGAAGACCTTGTTTTATTTATTACCAGGCATATCCCGAAATGATCAAAGGCTCTTTATTATCTGATGCAATTGTTATTCTGTCAAGTTTAAATGTTATTGCAGGAGAATTAGACGCCTAAAAATATTGTCGATTTTAGAATATAGATTAAAAAAAATCTAAAAGCATAAATCTAAAATCTAAAATTAAAGGATTGCAGAATGTAGATTATAGATGGCAGATTGAAAAATCTAAAGTCATAAATCTAAAATCTAAATTAAGAATGGAAAGAAAACATTACAAACAAGAAATAAACATGACAGAAGCATTGATGAACCGCATCAATGAACTGATCAGTCATTATCCTGAAGACAAAAGAAAATCAGCTTTGCTGCCTGTTTTGCACGAAGTACAAGATGCGCACGATAACTGGTTAAGTATCGAGTTGCAGGATAAAGTTGCCGAAATTTTGCATATAAAACCAATTGAGGTTTATGAAGTGGTTACTTTTTATACCATGTACAACCAAAAGCCAATTGGAAAATATATGTTCGAATTTTGCCAGACTTCTTGTTGTTGTTTAAATGGTGCTGAGAATTTAATGGATTATACTTCTGAAAAATTAGGCATTAAAATGGGAGAAACCACTCCGGACGGAATGTTTACCATCGCCGGTGTAGAATGCCTGGGCGCCTGCGGATATGCTCCAATGTTGCAATTAGGTGATTTCTACAAAGAAAAACTGACAGAAGAAAAAATCGATCAGTTAATCGCTGATTGTAGAGATGATAAAATAATATTACACGATAAATAAGATGTCACAAAAAATATTATTAGATAAAATCAATATTCCCGGAATTAAAACTTACGAAGTATACCGTCAAAATGGTGGATATGCCTCTGTAGAAAAAGCTTTAAAAACACTTACTCCGGACGAAGTTACTGAAGAAGTAAAAAAATCAGGCCTTCGTGGTCGTGGAGGCGCAGGTTTCCCGGCAGGAATGAAATGGAGTTTTATTGATAAAAAATCAGGAAAACCAAGACATTTAGTTTGTAATGCCGACGAGTCTGAGCCAGGAACATTTAAAGATCGTTATTTGATGGAATTTATTCCCCACTTACTGATCGAAGGAATGATTACTTCCAGCTACGCTTTAGGAGCAAACTTATCTTATATCTACATTCGTGGAGAATATATGTGGGTTTTCAAAATATTAGAAAGAGCAATCGCCGAAGCTAAAGCTGCCGGTTGGTTAGGAAAAAATATATTAGGAACAGGTTACGATTTAGAATTACATGTTCACTGTGGAGCAGGTGCTTATATCTGTGGAGAAGAAACTGCACTTATAGAGTCACTGGAAGGCAAAAGAGGAAATCCTCGTATCAAACCGCCATTCCCGGCAGTTTCAGGTCTTTGGGCAAACCCAACCGTAGTAAACAATGTTGAAACTATTGCAACTGTGCCCTGGATCGTCAACAACTCAGGTGATGATTATGCAAAAATTGGAATTGGCCGTTCAACAGGAACCAAATTAATCTCCGCTTCAGGACACATAAAAAATCCGGGAGTTTATGAAATTGAATTGGGTTTAAGCGTTGATGAATTCATGAATTCTGACGAATACTTAGGAGGAATGTCTTCCAGCAGACCATTAAAAGCGTTTGTACCGGGAGGATCATCAGTGCCAATTTTACCTGCTGAATTAATTTTTAAAACAGCAAATGGCGAAGACCGACTAATGACTTACGAATCTTTAAGCGATGGTGGTTTTGCTACCGGATCTATGTTAGGTTCAGGAGGATTTATCGTATATAACGACACTGCTTGCGTCGTTAGAAACACCTGGAATTTTGCCCGTTTCTACCACCACGAATCTTGCGGACAATGTACACCTTGCCGTGAAGGAACAGGTTGGTTAGAAAAAATATTATGGAGAATTGAAAACGGTCAGGGCCGTGAAGAAGATATCGAATTATTGTGGAGCATTCAGAGTAAAATCGAAGGTAATACAATTTGCCCGCTTGGTGATGCAGCTTCGTGGCCGGTAGCGGCAGCGATACGTCATTTTAGAGATGAGTTTGAATATCACGTTCGTTTTCCTGAAAAAATAAAAAACAGAGATCATTTTGTTGCTGAACCTTTCTCGCAAGTGAAACATTTAGTAGGCGGTAAAGTAATCGTATAGTCAAAAGTTAAAAATAGTTTCAAGTTTCAAGTTTTTTTAGTCTCAGGTTCAACAACCTGAAACTTTAGACCTGAAACTAAAAAAACAAAACAAAGAGATGAAAGTAACCATAGACGGTCAAAGTATAGACGTAGAGCCAGGAACAACAATCCTGCAGGCTGCACGTATGATTGGTGGAGATTTGGTTCCGCCAGCCATGTGCTATTACTCAAAATTAAAAGGCAGCGGCGGTAAATGTCGTTGTTGTTTAGTTGAAGTTGCAAAAGGAAGTGAAGCTGACCCAAGACCAATGCCAAAATTGATGGCATCTTGTGTAACAGGATGTATGGACGGAATGGAAGTAAACAGCAAATCATCTGCACGTGTAACTGAAGCCCGTAAATCTGTAACGGAATTTTTATTGATCAACCACCCGTTAGATTGCCCTATTTGCGATCAGGCTGGTGAATGTGATTTGCAAAATTTAAGTTTCGAACACGGAAACCCTAAGTCACGTTTTATTGAAGAAAAAAGAACATTCGAACCAGAAGATATTGGTCCGCATATTCAACTGCATATGAACCGTTGTATTTTATGTCAAAGATGTGTACAAGTTGCAGATCAGCTGACAGACAATAGAGTTCACGGAGTATTAGATCGTGGTGATCACGCTAATATTTCAACAGGAATCTCAAAAGCAATTGACAATGAGTTTTCCGGAAATATGATCGACGTTTGTCCGGTTGGAGCATTGACAGATAAAACTTTCCGATTTAAATCGAGAGTTTGGTTCAACAAACCTTTCAATGCACACAGAGAATGTACAACTCCGGGATGTTGTGGAAAAACAACTGTTTGGATGTTTGGAGGAGAAATTCAACGTGTAACAGGTCGTAAAGACGAGTATCATGAAGTAGAAGAATTCATCTGCAACAGCTGTCGCTTTGACCATAAAAATGTAAGTGACTGGGTTATTGAAGGTCCAAGAGAGTTTGAAAAAGATTCTGTTATCAACCAAAACAACTACACTCAGAAATTAGAAAAAGTAGAAATCGATACTGAGAAAAATATCCTTTTAGGACGAGATATTGACCGTAAAAAAATTAGTATGGCTGAAATTCCATTAAACTCTAACAACCAAAATTCTTAGTCATGGTAGATGGAACATTTATTATAGAAAAAAGTGTTGTAATTGTTGTGGTGTTTGCCATTACGATGATTATGGCCATGTATTCTACCTGGGCTGAACGTAAAGTTGCTGCATATCTTCAGGATCGTGTAGGACCAAACCGTGCCGGATGGGGTGGTTTATTACAACCTCTTGCTGATGGTATGAAATTATTTTCAAAAGAAGAATTTTTCCCGAATACACCTAACAAATTTTTATTCGTTGTAGGACCGGCAATTGCCATGAGTACAGCCTTAATGACCAGTGCAGTTATTCCGTGGGGAGACAAATTACATATTTTTGGCCGTGATGTTTATTTGCAGGCAACCGACATTAATATTGGAATATTATACATTTTTGGAGTACTTTCAGTAGGAGTTTATGGTATCATGATTGGTGGATGGGCTTCGAACAATAAATTCTCCTTGATGGGAGCAATTCGTGCAGCTTCTCAAATGGTTTCGTACGAAGTTGCAATGGGATTATCAATCATCGCTTTATTGATGATGACCGGAACTTTAAGCTTAAAAGAAATATCTCTTCAGCAGTCAGAATGGCACTGGAATGTTTTATACCAGCCTTTATCTTTTCTGATTTTCTTAATTTGTTCGTTTGCAGAAACAAACAGAACTCCTTTTGACCTTGCAGAATGTGAAAATGAATTAATTGGAGGTTACCATACAGAATATTCATCCATGAAAATGGGGTTCTATTTATTTGCTGAATATGCGAGTATGTTTATCTCTGCTACCATTATTTCTGTATTATTTTTTGGAGGATACAATTATCCGGGAATGAGCTGGATGGTAGAACATGCAGGAGTAAATGCAGCAAACCTTTTGGGAATCGCAGTATTGTTTGTTAAAATATGTTTCTTCATATTTTTTTATATGTGGGTACGCTGGACAATTCCGAGATTTAGATATGATCAATTAATGAACTTAGGCTGGAAAATTTTGATTCCGCTTTCTATCATTAATATCATGATTACAGGTATTGTTATATTAAGACATGATATTGCAGTTTATTTAGGATTCTAGGAACCGGATAGAAGTGGTATCCTTTGATTTTTATTTAAAAAATTAAAGATATAGCAAATAAGGCAGTCCCGATAGCCATCGGAAAGCTTCAAATAAAAATAAAACAGATTTGATTTGTTTCATACAAATCGTAATCGTAAATCATACATTAAAAAATGTCAATAGAAACTATATCATTATCGGGTAGAAAAAAGATGGTCTCAAACAAAGAGATGACTTTTTTAGAGCGAATGTATCTTGTGGCGATTGTGAAAGGATTGTTTATTACGTTTAAACACTTATTCAGAAAAAAAATTACCATTCATTATCCTGAACAAGTGCGTGAAATGAGTCCTGTTTATCGTGGTCAGCACCAGTTGAAACGTGATGAGCAAGGTCGTGAAAACTGTACAGCCTGCGGATTATGTGCTTTATCATGTCCTGCTGAAGCCATTACCATGAAAGCTGCTGAACGTAAAGCAGATGAAAAACATTTGTACAGAGAAGAAAAATACGCTTCGATTTATGAAATCAATATGTTACGTTGTATTTTTTGTGGTTTATGTGAAGAAGCATGCCCAAAAGATGCCATCTATCTAACAACTTCAAAAGTATTGGTTCCTTCTAGCTACGAAAGAGAAGATTTCATTTTTGGAAAAGACAGATTAGTGATGCCTCTTGATGTGGCGATCAAAAATGCTCAACTTAATAATGCTAATTAAATGATACATATTCCTGATTTTGCACATGCAACAACTGTACAAGTAATATTTTGTTTCTTAGCTTTTATTACAGTAATTACTGCTTTCCTGACCATTTTTAGCAGAAACCCAATTCATAGTGCTATTTATTTAGTAATTTGTTTTTTCTCTATTGCCGGTCATTATTTATTATTAAATGCTCAGTTCTTAGCTATCGTACATATTATAGTCTATTCCGGAGCCATTATGATTTTGTTCCTGTTTACGATCATGTTAATGAACCTGAACGAACAGCGCGAAGTACACCGTCCAAGAATTACACGTTTAGGAGCAATTGTTTCTTTCTGTTTAATTTGTGTAGTATTGATCGCAATTTTCATCAACTCTAAACCAATTGTTGGCGAATACGATTCAACAGGTGAAGATTTCCAGTCAATTCAAGTACTTGGTAAAATATTATTAAACGAATATATGGTACCATTTGAATTCGCTTCAATCTTACTTTTGGTAGCGATGATTGGAAGTGTACTATTGTCTAAAAAAGAAAAATTAAATAAATAATGGGTAATATATTAAATCAAATAGGTATTGAAAACTACATCTTTTTAAGTGTTGTACTTTTCTGTATTGGTATTTTTGGTGTATTGTACAGACGAAATGCTATTATCGTTTTCATGTCTATCGAAATCATGTTGAATGCTGTTAACCTTTTATTTGTTGCTTTTTCGACTTATCATCAAGATGCGCAAGGACAAGTTTTTGTATTCTTCTCGATGGCGGTTGCTGCAGCCGAAGTAGCAGTTGGATTGGCTATTTTAGTTTCGATCTTTAGAAATTTAGGTTCGATTAGTATCGATAATTTAAAAAATTTAAAAGGATAAATAAAAATGGATACCAATTTAGCTTTAGTTTTAGTTTTATCTCCTTTTTTAGGATTTTTAATTAATGTTTTCTTTGGCAAGAGCTTAGGAAAAACCGTTTCAGGAATCATCGGAACTGCTTCTGTAGTTGTTTCTTTTGCTGTCACTCTTTTCTTTTTCAATCAAATTAGCCAAACAAAACAAGCCCTTCAGGTTACTTTATTTGACTGGATTCAGATCAGTAACTTAAAAATTAATCTTGGATTTTTATTAGATCAGTTATCATTACTTTGGTTACTTTTCGTAACGGGTATTGGATCATTGATACACTTATACTCTATTAGTTATATGCACGACGATGAGAATATGCATAAGTTTTTTGCTTATTTGAATCTGTTCGTATTCTTTATGATTACTCTTGTAATTGGAAGTAACTTATTAGTTTTATTTATTGGTTGGGAAGGTGTTGGACTTTGTTCCTACTTATTAATTGGATTCTGGCATAAAAATCAGGATTACAATGATGCAGCGAAAAAAGCCTTTATTATGAACAGAATTGGAGATTTAGGTCTTTTAATAGGAATGTTTATTATTGGTTCAATGTTCTCTACCTTAGATTATGCTACTTTAAAAACTGCTATCGCAGGAACAGCAAACTTAAATGTACCGTTGCTTTCGTTAGCTGCCTTATGTTTATTTATTGGTGCTTGTGGTAAATCTGCACAGATTCCATTATACACTTGGTTACCAGATGCGATGGCTGGACCAACTCCGGTTTCTGCATTGATTCACGCTGCAACAATGGTTACCGCTGGTATCTTTATGGTAACAAGATTAAACTTCGTGTTTGATTTAGCTCCCGAAGTACAAACTGTAATTGCCGTTATTGGAGCTATCACTTCATTAGTAGCTGCAACCATTGGTTTAGTACAGACAGATATCAAAAAAGTATTGGCCTACTCTACCGTTTCTCAATTGGGATTAATGTTTTTAGCATTAGGATTAGGTGCTTATGAAGTTGCCGTTTTTCACGTAATTACTCACGCTTTCTTTAAAGCTTGTTTATTCTTGGGTTCAGGATCTGTAATTCACGGTTTGCACGGAGAACAAGACATGCGTAAAATGGGTGGTTTGCGTAAAGCAATGCCAATTACTTTTTGGACAATGATGATTTCATCATTAGCCATTTCAGGTATACCGTTTTTCTCTGGTTTCTTTTCTAAAGATGAAATTTTGTTAACGGCTTTCCACCACAGCATACCTTTATACCTTATTGGTTCTGTTGCATCTATTATGACCGCTTTCTATATGTTCAGATTAATGTTCTTAACTTTCTTTAAAGATTTTAGAGGAACTGAAGAACAAAAGCATCACTTACATGAAAGTAACGGATTAATTACTTTCCCTCTTATCGTTTTAGCAATCCTTGCCACTTTTGGCGGATTAATAAGCTTACCTGGAAATAGCTGGTTGAATGAGTATTTAGCTCCGCTTTTCACGAAAGTGGCAGGAGAAGAACATCATTTAGGTACAACAGAATATACTTTGATGGGAGTGGCTGTTTTAGGTGGATTGTTAGGTATTTTTATTGCTTATATTAAATACTTCAAACAAGACAATGTTCCGGAATCAGATGAAAACATTACAGGTTTGACAAAAGTTTTATACAACAAATATTATGTAGACGAAGCTTACGACGCTGTATTTGTTCGCTCTATTAACGGACTGTCAGGATTTTTCAGGGACTTTATCGAGACAGGTTTATCTGCTCTTGTTTTTGGATTAGGAAAAGTAACCAATGAAATAGCTTTTCAGGGTAAAAAATTACAAAACGGAAGTATCGGATTATATCTTTTTGCTTTTGTTTTGGGGCTTTGCGCCATTGTTTCCTATATATTTTTAGCTAAATAATTTTACAACTATGAACGTTTCTCTTATATTAATTATTCTTTTAATTGGTGCATTTGCCACTTATTTTGTTGGTGACAAACTAGCATCAAAAGTAGCTTTGTTCTTTAGTTTGGCGGCTTTAGGTTGTTCAATTGTATTGCTAAATCACTTTTATGCAAACGAAAACATCAGTTTAATAAACGCCTGGATTACGAAACCTAATATCTCATTTGCACTAAACGCCGATGGATTAGGAATGGCAATGGTTTTACTGACCGCAGCTTTGACGCCAATTATTATATTCTCTTCTTTTGGAAATGAATATAAAAATGCCAAAGGTTTTTATGCTCTGATTTTATTTATGGCTTTTGCTATGACAGGAACTTTCCTTGCAGCAGATGGTTTATTATATTATATCTTTTGGGAATTAGCACTTATTCCTATTTACTTTATTGCTCTTATTTGGGGTAATGGTGATGCTGAAGAACGCAGAAAAGCAGTGGTTAAATTCTTTATTTACACACTTGCCGGTTCATTATTCATGTTAGTAGCTTTTATCTATTTGTACCAAAAAGCAGGCAGCTTCTTAATCGAGGATTTATACAAATTAGACTTGTCAGCTACTGAACAACTATGGATATTCTTAGCTTTCTTTTTAGCATATGCTATCAAAATTCCAATTATTCCGTTTCATACATGGCAGGCAAATGTGTACCAAAAAACACCAACTGTTGGAACTATGCTTTTATCAGGTATCATGCTAAAAATGGGATTATACAGTGTTATTCGTTGGCAATTGCCAATTGCACCATTGGCTGCAAAAGAATACATGGATATTTTTATCGGTTTGGGAATTGCAGGAGTAATTTACGGCTCAATCGTAGCTTTAAGACAAAAAGATTTAAAGAAATTATTGGCTTATTCTTCATTGGCACACGTTGGATTAATTGCTGCAGGAACTTATACTTTAACTATTGATGGTTTACGCGGAGCTGTTTTACAAATGATTGCTCACGGTTTTGTTGTAGTAGGATTGTTCTTTGCTGCTGAAGTTATTTTTAGAAGATTCGAAACCAGAGAAATTAGCGAATTGGGCGGTATCCGTACACAATCTCCTAAATTTACTTCTATGTTTTTAATTTTGGTATTGGCCTCAGTATCTTTACCGGGTACCTTCAATTTCGTTGGAGAGTTTACTGTTTTATATAGTCTTTCTCAAATCGATATTTGGTTTGCTGTTTTAGGCGGAACAACTATTATTCTGGGAGCTTATTATATGCTTAAAATGTTTCAAAATGTAATGTTAGGAGAAACAAATTCTAAAACCTTTGCAGATGTTTCTGTAAATGAAGGTATTTCATTTGTAGCCATTATTGCGGTTTTAATATTCTTCGGATTCTATCCAAAACCAATTACAGATTTGATTACACCAAGTTTAGAAATCATTCTGAACGTTATCAATAAAAATTAATATTTTAAATAAAAATAAATTAGGGCATCATTAGTTTGAGATTTCCTAAATCAAAAAAACAAAAATGAATACATTAATAGCTATAACAGGATTGGGTGTTTTTTGCCTATTGTTTGAAATTCTTAATTTAAGAAAGGCCATTGTTCCTATTACCATTATTGGTTTATTAGGTGTTTTGGCAATCAACTATTATGAGTTTGGATCAACAGCAAGTTACTATAATAATATGATCACAGTGAGCAAGTTCTCTACTTCGTTTTCATCATTGTTTATTGTACTTACTATTTTCTTAGTAGCGTTAAGTCATAATTTTTACGAAAATCACCCAACCAAAATCTCTGATTTTGTGGCTATAAAAGTTTTTTTACTGGCCGGAGCTGTAGCTATGGTTTCTTTTGGAAACTTAGCAATGTTTTTCCTGGGGATCGAAATTTTGTCAATCGCACTTTATGTATTAGCAGCAAGTGATCGTTTGAATCTGAAAAGTAACGAAGCAGGTATGAAATACTTCTTGATGGGATCTTTTGCATCAGGAATTATCTTATTCGGAATTTGTTTGATTTATGGAGCTATGGGAAGTTTTGATGTTGCAGAAATTCACGAAAGTTCTTTGTCTGCTGAATTGCCTATCTGGTTTCCAATTGGAATGATCTTGATGATTATTGGTATGTTATTTAAAGTTGCTGCAGTGCCGTTTCATTTCTGGGCACCGGACGTTTACGAGGGTTCTCCTGCTTTGACTACTGCATTAATGAGTACTTTGGCTAAAGTTGTAGCAATTGCAACACTTTACAAATTAATCGCAGCATTAAATTTTATTCCTTCTCTGGACAACCAGGATTTATTAGGAACATTTGAAACAATTGTAGTAATTATTTCGATCGCTTCTATGACCGTTGGAAATATAATGGCATTAAGACAAGTAAATGTAAAACGTATGCTGGCTTTCTCAGGAATTTCGCATGCTGGTTTTATGTTGATGACTTTATTAACCGTTGCCACTTCAGCAGGTGTATTATTATATTATACCGCTGCTTATGCATTGGCAGGAATTGCTGCTTTTAGTGTCGTATTATACGTTTGCAAAAATCAGGACAACGAAGACATCACGAATTTTCATGGTTTAGGAAAAACAAATCCTTTATTGGCTGCAATCCTTACAGGTTCATTATTATCTATGGCCGGTATTCCGATTTTCTCCGGATTCTTTGCTAAACTATTCTTGTTCAATCAGACTATTCAGGCCGGATATATCGCTTTGGTAATTGTAGCCGTAATCAACTCTATTATTAGTGTTGGATATTATTTCAAATTAATCTTAGCCATGTATTCTAAAGAACCAAATCAGGAACGCACCGGAAAACCTTTCCTTATTTATGCTGTTGCTGTAATCTCAATTACATTAAATATTGTTTTAGGTTTATTCCCTTCTTTAGTTTTGGATTTATTGAATTAAAAAATAAAATCATCCTTTGAAATATAGGCCGTCAATTGTTATTGACGGCTTTTTTATTGGCATGAATTGTTAAAAATTCTATAGTATTAAGGGCACATCAAAAAATATCAATTATATTTGACTTTTAAAACCAATTACATTATGAATTCTAAAAATCCATTTTTAAGCAACAAACGTTTTTCATCAAATGCTGTTTCAAAAGCTGAAGGAGCTCATCAGGGTCAGATTATTGATTACAATCAGGAAATGACTTTGTCAGGTACTATGAATAAAACAGCTATTTTGTTTTTAATCTTATGCGGATCTGCAATGGTTACGTGGTGGATGGCATTTAACGGAATGAACGCAATGTTACCAACAATTGGAGGTGCTATTGTTGGATTTATTTTAGTTATAATTGCTGCATTCAAACCACATCTTTCCCCATATCTTGCTCCGGGTTATGCCTTATTTGAAGGGTTATTTATTGGTGGAATTTCTGCAATATTCGAAGCCATGTATCCTGGAATCGTAGTAAATGCTGTAGGTGCAACATTAGTAACATTTCTGGTTTGTCTGGCTTTATATAAATTTAAAATCGTAAAAGTTACTGAACAATTCAAATCCGTAGTTATTGCTGCTACTTTAGCAATTGCAACCTATTACTTAATTTCATGGATCGCTTCTTTAATCTTTAACTTTACTCCTGTTCATTACGGAAATGGAATGATGAGTATCGGAATCAGTGTTTTTGTAATCATCATAGCGGCATTAAACCTCTTTTTAGATTTTGATCTAATCGAAAAAGGTGTACAGGAAAGAATGCCAAAATTCATGGAATGGTATGGCGCAATGGGACTAATGATTACGCTAGTTTGGTTATATGTTGAATTTCTACGTTTACTTTCTAAATTAAATAGTAAAAACTAATTACTTCTTAAATAATTACAAAGCCCTTTTGAAAATCAAAAGGGCTTTTTTTATGTCCTTTTTTTCCTAAATCTTACAGCCTTTAAAATAGAACAAAATTATTCCTCTGCTTTTATACAACATCTTTTCTTTCACTCTTCTTCTAATTTTTCATTTCATCTTTATCGCAGTTTATATTTAAAAATTTTTGCTCAAAAAAAACAGTTCTCTTTGCCAATACGTCAACCAGAATTTCACTCTCCAAAGCATCAATTGAAACTTCTAAAAATAAAAGTCACGGATCTGCTTTTGATGTCCAAAATTGACATTTTTTTTAACTAAAAAGTACATTTCGGATACAAAAACTACACAGTAAAAACCTTTAAAGTAGTTTTTTTCTTGCTTAATTGTTTTTTAACGAAAAATAAATTTACATCTCTAATTTGACAACCTTTTTTAGAAATTTATTCCTTTCAATTTTATAAAATACAATAAAAATCATAGCTCACGTAAGTTTTTTGCATTATGTAATAAATTGCATTTAGTGCAATTTATTACATAATCGTCATTCAAAAGCATATATTTTTATTATTTACGCTTTTTAAGACTATTTATATTACACAATTGAGAAATTAAATATATTTTTGTGCAATCGATTACAATTGACCAGGTAATTTCGATACCCAAAAAACCACAATTATGAAAAAAAAACTACTTATTATGACTTGTCTGCTACTTTGTTTACATACATGGGCACAGCAAGTAACAATTAATGAAGCTTCAGGCTGGTTAGAATCTGCCTTTGTAAAATGGCAGCCTGTGAGCAACGCACAATCCTATAATGTCTATTATACCGGCAATGGTTTTGTTGACAAAAAAATAGACGATCAACTGATCAGAAGTTACGGGTCTTATTACAGAGCTGATGTTCCGGGTCTTAAAGCCGGAACCTATACTATCAAAGTAAAACCTGTAATCTCAGGAACAGAAGGATCAGGATCTGCGACAAGTAATTTAACCGTTTTACCCCAAGATCGTAATGGATTTGCTTTTGACGGAGGCAGAGTTCCGGGTGGTTATAATGCAGACGGAACTCCAAAAACTGGTGCCGTAATTCTGTACATCACTCCAAATACAAAAAACACAATATCGATAGACATAACGGGTGCAAGTTCAAATCCGTGTGTGGGTTTACAAAATATTTTATATGCCATCAAAAAAGGAAAAGATACCCGCCCGTTTATCATTCGTCTTATCGGGAATATCACTGATATGACTGTAATGGAAGGCGGAGATATTGTAATCGAAAACTCTAATAATGCTTCCAGTTATATTACTATAGAAGGTGTTGGTACAGATGCTGTTGCCAATGGTTGGGGAATACGTCTTAAATCTGCCTCTAATATCGAAGTCAGCAATCTGGGATTTATGAATTGTGACAGCACAGCGGGCGATAATGTTGGAATGCAGCAAAGTAACGATCACGTTTGGGTTCATAATTGCGATTTATTCTACGGAAATGCAGGTAGCGACGCTGACCAAATAAAAGGAGACGGAGCTTTAGACAATAAATCATCAACTTATATCACATTATCGTACAACCACTTTTGGGACAACGGAAAAGCAAGTCTTTTAGGATTAAGCGAAGGAACGACAACCGGTTTGTACATTACGTATCACCACAACTGGTTCGATCACTCTGATTCCCGTCATCCACGTGTTCGTTATTACTCCGCACATATCTACAATAATTATTATGATGGCGTTGCCAAATATGGAGCAGGATCGACTTTGGGATCGTCACTTTTTGTAGAAGGAAATTATTTCCGTAACAGCAAAAACCCAATGATGACTTCTCTTCAGGGAACTGACATTTGGGATGCTGCCAATCAGGTAAACAATGCCGGAACGATGGGAACTTTTTCCGGTGAGGCCGGAGGCTCAATTAAAGCCTTCAACAATACCTTTGATGCTGATATTGCAACAAACAGCATGCGTTTTGTAGGATATGGTGATACAAACCCTTTGTATAACATTTCAGGAAAAATAAGCTCCACAACTGACTTTGATGCTTATGTAGCAACTACAAGAGGTGAAACGGTAAGCAGCAATGTAAAGTCGAAATCCGGAGCAAATACCTATAACAACTTTGATACTGACGCTGCTTTATATGTAAAAAATTTAGTGATCGATCAGCCCACTGTCGCCAAAACAAAAACAACCCAATATGCAGGACGTGTTTCAGGAGGAGATTTAAAATGGACATTTGACAATAGTGTAGACGATAAGTCCTCTCTTGTCATTACAGCATTAAAATCAGCACTTACCAATTACACCGGAACATTAGTTGCTGTTCAGGGCGAAGGCACTCCTCCGGCAAATCCACAAGTGCTTACTTCTACAACAAACAACAATCAAACCGTAACAACTGGAACCGCGATTAGCCCTATTGTTTTTACCTGGTCCGGTAGCGCAACTGATGCAACAGTAACCGGATTGCCAGCATCCGGAATTAGCTTTGTGAAAAATACAACAGCAAAAACCATAACAATCACCGGAACTCCAACTGCAACATTATCCTACTCTATTACTACTATAGGAACCGGAACAGCAGCGACGGGATCGGGAACGATTACCGTATCAGCGGCAAGCAGTCAGACACTTACCACAACTTCTAACACCAATCAGGCGGTAGCAAGCGGAACCGCTATAAGTTCGATCGTTTTTACCTGGGGAGGAAGTGCAACAGATGCAACAGTTACCGGATTACCGGCATCAGGAATCAGTTTTGTAAAAAACAATACTGCAAAAACAATTACAATTTCCGGAACTCCAACTGCAACAGTATCCTATTCTATTGCTACAACAGGAACGGGAACAGCTGCTACGGGATCGGGAACAATTACCGTAACAACAAACAATCCCGGTACAGATCAGATTCATAATTTTACAGCTTCAGGAAAAACGAGTTCATTCTATAGTATTACCGGAAACATGAATTCTTCTCCGGGATCTGTAACTTATGCTGGACTAAATCTGACTGAACGTTTAAAAATTGAGTCAAGTACTTCAATTACTTACACAACGACAACTGCTTCAACATTGACTTTAGTATTTGATTCGAACTTTACCGGAACAGTTAAGATAGACAATGTTTCTTATACAGCTTCTGCAGGAATCGTTACGGCTTCAGTTACTTCCGGTTCGCACACCATCACAAAAGGATCTGTCGCTAATTTGTTCTACATCAGTACAAAATACAACAGCGGTACTGCAAGAATGGCCCAATCTGCACAAGTAGTTGAAAATGAAGAAATGACTGAAACTCAAAAAGTAATTCTTTATCCGAATCCTGTGGTTAATACTTTATCCGTATCAAATGCAACTCAGGAAATACAACAGATTTTAGTTTATAATTTGTTTGGTACATTAGTCAAAAAATCAGGAAAAGGAACTGAAACTATTGACTTAAGCCAATTAATTCCGGGAACTTATTTAGTAAAAGTAAAAACTAGTAATGGCTCGTTTAACCAAACGATTTTAAAGAAATAAACTTCATCCTAAAAAAATAAGGCTTCCAAAAATTGGAAGCCTTATTTTTTTATATCGAATCTAAAAGTAAATTTTACAAATCAAATTTGATTCCTTGCGCCAAAGGCAGACTCGTTGTATAATTGATTGTATTGGTTTGACGGCGCATATAAATTTTCCAGGCATCAGATCCTGATTCGCGTCCGCCACCGGTTTCTTTTTCACCACCAAAAGCACCACCAATCTCCGCTCCCGAAGTTCCGATGTTTACGTTTGCAATTCCGCAATCAGAACCTACAACAGATAAAAATCTTTCGGCTTCACGTAAATTATTGGTCATAATTGCTGATGATAAACCTTGTCCTACTCCATTTTGAAGTTCTATTGCATTGTCTACATCTCCGGAATATTTTATTAAGTATAAAACCGGAGCAAATGTTTCATGCTGCACAATAGCGTAGGCGTTTTGAGCCTCTGCAATTGCTGGTTTTACATAACAGCCGCTTTCATAACCTTCGCCTGAAAGTACTCCGCCTTCAACCAGAATTTTACCCCCTTCGGCAACTACTTTATTCAAAGCAATAGCATACATTTCAACCGCATGTGTGTCAATAAGCGGTCCAACATGGTTGTTTTCGTCAAGCGGGTTTCCAATGCGTAATTGTTTGTAAGCTGCAACTAAAGCATCTTTCACTTTATCATAAATACTTTCGTGAATGATCAAACGGCGTGTAGATGTGCAACGTTGTCCTGCAGTTCCTACTGCTCCAAAAACAGCACCAATAACGGTCATTTTAATATCAGCATCCGGCGTAACTATAATGGCGTTATTGCCACCCAACTCTAATAATGATTTTCCTAAACGTCCCGCAACAGCCTGTGCTACGATTTTCCCCATTCTGGTTGAACCTGTAGCAGAAATTAACGGAATTCTGGTATCCGCCGTCATTAATTCCCCTATTTGATAATCGCCGTTTATCAAGCATGAAATTCCTTCCGGCAAATTATTTTCTTTGATAACCTGCGCGATAATATTTTGACAGGCAATTCCGCAAAGAGGTGTTTTCTCAGAAGGTTTCCAGACGCAAACATCACCAGAAATCCATGCTAAAGCCGTATTCCATGACCAGACTGCCACCGGAAAATTGAATGCAGAAATGATTCCAACAACTCCCAAAGAATGGTATTGTTCGTACATGCGATGTCCGGGTCTTTCTGAATGCATTGTTAATCCGTGAAGCTGACGAGACAAACCAACTGCAAAATCACAGATGTCGATCATTTCCTGAACTTCTCCGTAACCCTCTTGCAATGATTTCCCCATTTCGTAAGAAACCAGTTTACCAAGAGCATCTTTATTTTCACGTAACTTTTGCCCAAACTGGCGAACAATTTCTCCACGTTGTGGCGCAGGAATCAAACGAAAAGTTTTAAAAGCCTCCGTTGCCGCCTGCATTACTTTTTCGTAATCCTGAGGTGTTGACATTTTTACTGAAGCAATTAATTTTCCGTCAACTGGCGAAAAACTATCTAAAACGTCTCCCGAAGAAAAATTTTGAATTCCCGTTGATGTTCCTTCATTTATCAATTTAATGCCCAATTTTTCTAGAGCCTCATTCATTCCAAATTGCGATGCTATTGTTGTCATTGTAACTTTTTTAGTTAAAAATGTTGTATTTATATGTAAAGATATTGTTTCAAGTTGAATTTCAACTGAAGCAACTTATAAAATCAAGTAAATTTAGGATTAATTAAAATGAATTAAAGGAATATATCCCTATTTATTCGTCTTAATTCAGGAACTTTGCATCAACAAAATTATTTAAATATGTCTGTTTTCAATCGGTTTTTGATCTGTTTCGTTTTAATTTCGTTTAATGCATTTTCTCAAAAAGAGCAAAGAGCTTCTTTTCAGGTTGTTCCTTTAGGAATAAAAGGCGGTATTGACGAAAAAAATCTTTCGGCATACTTAGTCGCTCCAACGAATACAAATGATTTTATTTCTCTGGATGCGGGAACTATAAATGCAGGAATCGAAAAAGCAATTGAAAACAAAGTTTTTAAAGTTTCAACCAGCGAGGTCTTACGAAAGTATATTAAAGGATATTTTATTTCTCACGCACACTTAGATCACGTTTCCGGTTTGATTATTAACTCTCCGGCCGATTCGTCCAAAACAGTTTATGCAACTGAAAAATGTATGGAGATGATGGAAAATCATTATTTTAATGACGAAACCTGGGCCAATTTTGGTGATAAAGGTCCCGGAACTCCGTTAAAAAAATATCATTTTCAGACTTTAAATATTGGGGAAGAAACTCCAATTACCAATACAGCCATGACGGTTAAGGCATTTCCGTTAAGTCATGTGAATCCGTTTGAGAGTACAGCTTTTTTAATTAAAAACGGAGATTCGTATGTGCTTTATTTAGGAGATACCGGACCTGATGCTGTAGAAAAAAGCGATAAACTAAAATCGCTCTGGACAGCGATTGCTCCTCTTGTAAAAACCAAACAACTGAAAGGGATTTTTATTGAAGTTTCTTTCCCAAATGAGCAACCCGACCAATTTTTGTTTGGACATTTAACGCCCAATTATTTAATGAAAGAACTTCACACTTTAGAAGATTTATCAGGAAAAGGAACTTTGAAAGGTTTTAATATTATCGTGACACATTTGAAACCACCAACCAAAAATATCATCAAACTTAAAGAACAATTGCAAAAGCAAAACGATCTTGGATTGAAAATTATTTATCCTGAACAAGGAAAAAAGTTTGAGTTGTAAACGAATTAATTAGCCACAGATTTCACAGATTAAAGGGATTTCGCCTTTTTTTGTCATTTCGACAAAGGAGAAATCACACTAGTTGATCGACAAAGATTGTTGACATTTTTTGCGGAGTTTCGAATGCGATTTCTTCGTAGAAATGACAGGATGACGTAAATTAAATTTTCTTATAAAACAGATTCCCCAGCCCCGATAGAAGTCTACCGTCTGGACATAT
>NZ_MUGR01000080.1:0-2295 GCF_002217195.1 Flavobacterium aquidurense
AAAATTGAGCCAAATAAATTTTCGTGAATTGCTCTTCATCTACTTCTATTTGTCTAATAAACGAAGTATGACCAACTAACTCTCCATCTGAATTTACAGCTTGTAAAATTGCGCTTTGACTTGTACCTCCTGTACTCTTGTATTTTTTTACAATATTATGCTGAATTTGTTCTACTGCTTCTTTTAAAAACGGATTCTCTTTATGCTTATCATAATTTGATAATTTACTTTCTTTTTTATTACTCATAGTTTAAATTTTACGGCTTAAAATTAGACTGCTAATGTAATAAAAAGAAACTAGTAGTTTCAAAAAACATTAAAAAATTTAAACTAATAGTTTTAACCCTTTGAACTCTCAGTTCAAACCCTTTGAACTAATGGGGTTTGATTATCAGCGACTTACCCCCTTTTACTTCTTAAGTTCTTTATAACCCCTTTTTATCGCGAAAATCCACGTCCTTTATTTTGTCCTTTTTGGACTTCAATTTCACGTTCTTTTTCGATTAAAAGAGTTCTTACTTTTTCCGTTAATTCAGGATTTCGAATAATGTCTTTAAATTCATTGTTGAGGTTTAAATTTTCCTTTCTTAATTCTCTAGTTCTCTCCAGGGCAACCTGTTCTTTTTTTTCAGCTGAAGCTTTTCCCTGGGATGAAAATTTTAAACGTTCTTCGTTTTTTTTAAGTTCGTAATCTTTCATCTTTAAAGCCATATTAGCCGATTTAAGCGACGATTCTAGTTTTAACACACTTTCAGCTGTAAAAACTCCTAAAATGTTTTTTTGCGCTGTTATTTGGCTTAAAACAGCTTCTTTTTCGGCTTCTGCAATTCTCGAATAATAATCTTGGGCGTTTTCGTGGGTGATTCCGGTGTTTTCAATTCCTCGTTGTAAACCGTACTTTTCCATTTCAGCAGCATAGCGAGTTTGAAAATTCTTCATCGATTGTTTGTTGCCAATAATTTCTTTGGCCGACAAACGTCCATCGTTTGTCAAAGGAATCGTTACGGCGTGTAAATGCGGGGTTTTTTCGTCCAAATGAAGTGTAAAACGAACTATATTTTCTTTGCCAAATTCTTTGGCTAAAAATTTATAATTGTCTTGAATCCACTCTTTAGATTTTTCTTTGTCTGCAAAAATCTCTTTCATTTTTTCGTGGCTTCCTGTCAGCACGTGAGTGCAATATTTCACGGCATCTTTCCGAATTGCTTTTTCGCCTTTGTATCCTTCCGAAATTCTTTTCTCAATGGCTTCGTGGAGTGGAATTTTATTTCTCTTTTCGTGAACATCAAAATGAATATTCAAATTTTTACGAGCTGGGTCAGCTTGCAAATATGAATGCTCTTTCCCTTCTGTTCTATCGATGTGATTTCCTATTCCTCCAGAACTAGAATTTCCCTTTTCCATGTGGTAAACTGCGTATGCCATATGCTAAATTTTTTCTCATTTTTTGAACCTCGTAGAGACCACGATTTTACGGAGCGAAGCAAAGTAAAGTCTAGTGTTCTATACCTTATAAAAATCAAAGGTACGGAAATGACGAAAAAAATGCGTGAAAAAATAGGAAATTTGTTTTTAAATTTTATATCTTTGGCTCGTCGGTGAGGAAGATATAAGCTCTGCAGAGGTGCAACTTAAAAGCGCCAAATCCTGACGAACGAAGCAAGGCATCACTAAATTTAGTGATGCTTTCTTTTTTTATATAATATGCTGAATATCAGTGGTTACATTTTTTTATTTTAAATTGTAACCGCCAAAAGCAGAAATGTAATTTTGTAACCTCGATTTTTATAAAAGGTTTTTCTGCAGCTCAAAAACCTTTTATAAAAATGAGGATAGCGAAGCGATATAACATTATAACAATGTAACAATATATCAAACTTGCTTTGTTCTAAAATGCTAAAAAACCTAACAAGTTTTGCCTAAGGCAAAAATATTAGGTTTTCTTCTTTTCCGAACAAAGCAAGTTTATTGGTTTTCGGCTTCAGCTATTGCGTCCAAAATATTTGTTTGAGCTGGGTCAACTTGTTTTATTTTGTTTGATTGCTTTTTTATATAAGTTTTTGCAAACGTTACTCTATCCCCATTAAACGCTACCATTGGATTTATAAAATAATGGCTATCATTTCTACCCCTCGCAATTATATTGTTTTCTACTAAACTAGTAAGACCAATATAAATACTGTTTTTGCCTTTATAGCCTGTGTATTCCATACATTCATCTAGAAAAAACATAAAAGTATCTTGCCTTGGTATTAATTTCGTCATAATATAACCAAAAACCCTTATTGCTTGTGT
>NZ_MUGR01000081.1:0-3272 GCF_002217195.1 Flavobacterium aquidurense
AAATTTTAAGATAAATCAGTACCATCAAAATTATGGCTATGATTTGGAAGCAACACTTTCAAAACATCCAATTAAGGAACTGGAAACCCGTAAGTATAAAGAAGATTTGATGGATTCCATGAAAAAAGGAAACCTGCAATCCGCTACTTTCTTAAAAGACGGTAATGAGATCAAACAATATATTGAAGCGAGCCCACAATTCAAAACGATCAATGTCTATGACAGTAACATGCAACGCATTGACAACCGCCATTCCAAAGATGAGAAGCAATCCGAAACCCAGCAAGCTTCTGAAAAGCAAGGCAGCAAAAGGCAAAATCAAAGTGCTGATGAAGATGGACCGGAAGTACCAAAGGAAGCTAAGAGAAAAAAGAAAAGCCAATCCAGTTCCATGTAGTACAGAATGTAATAAATAAAATTTGAATTATGAACGAACAACTTCCCGTTAACAGAGTAGAGATGGAACTAAACCAGTGGCGGTCCAAGGAAGAGCGTTTTAGTAAACTGTTTAATTTCAGTCTTTCCAACAATAGGTCACTGATTAAAGAAAAGCTGCATCATTACGAGCGCATTGGAACAAAATACAAAGGCACTAAAAATATTGAGGAACGTTTTGCTTTGAAGATGCTCAAACAGGAAAAGGACAAGATGCTTAAACAGCTTTACCCTAATTTTTTAGTTCGTCTTGTTCGTAAGCTGGTCGTTGCGCCACTTATTGACCAAATTGCGGTACGTAAGGATACAAAAGAAGAGGAAAAGAACAACCAATCGCTGCACGAACAGGTGCAGCGTATTGGTTTTACAGATTTGTCAGGTAAAATTGAAGATCAAATTAAACAGGGTCATGAGCAGTTTACTATTCCAGTTTCTTATTACGTCAACGAAAAAGAGCGACTGAATCATGCGTTATCTTTTTCTAAAGACCAGAGTGGACAATATCAATTCGAAGGGTATAAAACCACTTTGCAAAACGAATCAAAACCTGAAGAAGACAGAAGTCAATACTTTAAAGTGCAAGAAAGAAATTCTGTTGATACAACACAGGCTTATAATTTATTAGCGGGACGTGCAGTTCAAAAGGAAAAGTCTTGGATTCAACTGGACCTGAACGACAAGGATGCTGGCGGTAATCATCGTATCAAAGAATTTCACTCCGGTTATGGTTATGATCTTGAAAAGGCAGTGCATCAACTTCCTATGAAGGAATTATCAAATAAAACTGAAGCTGATAAATTAAAGGATGCGTTAAAACAAGGAAATAGGCAGCCCGTAACCTTGATTAAAAACGGAAATGAACATCGTTTTTATATTGAAGCCAATCCTCAGTTTAAATCGGTAAACATTTATGATGACCACTCCAGAAAAATAACACTCTCAACAGCATTGGGCAATAAACCAATGGAGACTTTAAAACAGCTGCAAAAGACAAATGAGAGCCAACAGGAGAACCATTCCAAAAAAAATGGTATGCGTGTAAGCTGATAATCCAGGAAATATGAAAACACTAAAACCTTTATCTGATTTCTTTAAGGCAATAGAAAAAGATCATCGTATCAGTATAACTCATATTGGCATATATGCTGCATTGCTTCAATTCAGAACAGAAAAGGGTTTTATTAATCCTATTGAAGTCTACAGACATGAAATCATGAGGTTAGCTAAGATAACCGGGCCTGTAACATACCATAAATGCATAAGGGAACTAAACGAGTATGGTTACATTAGTTATCTGCCAAAACGTAACAGAAATCAAAAGAGTACTATTTATTTTCCTATATGAGTAATTGAATCAATTTTAATTTAATAAGTAAAGCCCGCTTGCGGGCTTTTGCTATCAATAGAAGGAGGTATATTATGAGAGAGGAAGAAATTGATAGAATAACACCACACAAGGCAATGGAATTATTGAGAAAGGATGGTATCAATGTAGATGTTGAACAAGCAAAAACCATCTTGGATTTTCTGTACGAAATGGCTGAAATAGTGGTTGATACATATTTAGATAAACAAAAAAAACGTAAATTTACCCTCACGCAAATGGGCGTAAATAAGTATAATAAATCAATAGTAAAATCATGAAAATTGCAGATTTATATATCCGGGTAAGTACAGATGAGCAGGCTGATAAAGGGTATTCGCAAAGGGATCAGGAAGAACGTTTACGCAAATATTGTGAATTAAATTCTTATCAGGTTCGAAAAGTGATTATTGAAGATCATTCTGCAAAAACATTTAACCGTCCGGCATGGAAAAAATTCTTGATGGAGCTTCGTACTCGTAGAGGACATTCCGATTTGGTACTCTTTACCAAATGGGATAGATTTAGCCGTAATGCAGGTGATGCCTATCAAATGATAAGTACCTTAAGAAGATTGGGGGTTGAACCACAGGCTGTAGAGCAACCTTTAGATCTTACAATCCCGGAAAATAAAATGATGCTTGCCTTTTACCTTGCGGCACCCGAAGTGGAAAATGATCGTCGGGCATTAAATGTTTTCCATGGAATGCGCAGGGCGAAGAAAGAAGGTCGTGTTATGGGACTCGCACCTTTAGGCTATATAAATAAAATTTCCGAGACTGGGAAAAAACATATTGCAATCAAAGAGGATGAAGCTAGTATCATGAGATGGGTATTTCAAGAATTAGCTAAGGGAAAATTAAATACAGAACAAATTTGGAAATTAGCAAATAAAAAAGGTTTGAAAGCTACTAAAAATAGTTTTTGGGTAGCATTGCGTAATCCTATCTACTTTGGAAAAGTCTTCATACCAAAATACAAAGATGAAGAAAGTCATTTAGCGCAAGGACAGCACGTGCCATTAATTTCTGAATCCCTTTTCTATGATGTACAGGATGTACTCGAAGGACGAAAAAGAATTAGAAGAACTACTTTAACAGTTGATCCCGCTTTACCACTTCGTGGTTATCTAATATGTCCTCTATGTGGCAAGCTACTCACTGGCAGCGCGTCTAAAGGCCGTTATAAGTATTATCATTACTATCATTGCCGCTTAGGTTGTACGTTCCGTGAGAAAGCTCCTGAGTTGAATAAAAGAATTGCAGACGAAATAAAAAATTACGCAAGACCACTACCCTTTTTAGAATTATATAAAGAAGTAATAATATCCGTATTTAAAAATAAGACAAAACATGAACGCAGTGATGTTAGTCAATTAAAGAACGAATTGGATCAGGCTAATGAAAGATTGACAAAAGCTAGAAATTTACTAATTGCCGGAGATTTAGATGCAGATGATTACCGTATAATAAAA
>NZ_MUGR01000082.1:0-4846 GCF_002217195.1 Flavobacterium aquidurense
TATATAATTAGGATAATTAATATATTAATCTTATCTTTACGTAAGTAAGATATGAGACACTAACCTAGTAATACAAAATGCTATGAATATTGATAAAAGTAAATTTGAAATTAAATCAATCTCTAAAATGGGTTTTAGAGCTGTAATAATGCTTGCTCTATTGGCTGGTTTTATTTTTGGAAAAGTTTGTTATAAAAAATATAAGCAACCTTCTTTTAATGAAAGGGTGGCTAAAATGAATAGTCGTATAGAACAATTACGTAAAGAAGGGTATAATGTAGAGGATGCTCGAAAAATTGGAGCTGACGAAGCAGATTTTAAACCTTTAAATAGCGACTATACTAAAATACAGGAAAAATAAAACTCAACCCTTTTTTTAATCTAATATTAATTATATAATTACTATCTAATAATTGACGCATATGTATTTTAACACCATTAAAACAATCGAAGAAGCAAAAAACCTATTTCGTGATCTATGTAAAAAATTGCATCCTGATACAAGTGGGTACGATTCTAATAATGATTTTGTAAAAATGTTTACAGAATTTAAAAAATTTAAACCTACTGAAAAAGTAGAGCAAGAAGAAAATTTTGATGCTTCTAAATTCTATAATCTATTAAAGTCTTTTGATGCTTTGGAGAATGTAAAATTAAATTTTGTAGGTTCTTTTATTTGGCTTGAAGATATAGTTTACAACGCTACTTACACACAAAAAGATAAGATCAAAGCAATTGTTTTAGAGGGTTATAATACGGCAAGATATGCACCAACAAAAAAACTTTGGTATTTCTCTCCAGTAGATTATGCACAAAAATCAAAAGGTAAAAAAAATCTTGAAGAAATAAAGAAAAAATACGGAGCTCACAGCTTTAATTTAAACGAAACTTTAAAAATTAACTAAATCTAAACAGAATGAAAAATTTTTTAATCATACACGGACAAACGGTTTATTTAAAACTTTTTAAAAATTATGAAGATGCAGAAGACTGGGCTTTGATAAAGTCTGGTTTTTCAAAAAACCTCATTGTTAGAGAATACAAAGAAATAGCGGAATATAAAACTTTTACCATTCATTTAAATTAAAAAAATATGAGTACTAAAATTCAATCAGCGAACGATTCTTTAAAAGGATATCATGGCGGGGAACAATTGTTTTTTTCTCCAGTAACTAAAATAAATTATACTGAGGGAGTAAGAGAAATTGCCAAAAAAACAGAATCCTACTGGTTTTTAGATATAATTGCGAGTTATCAAAGTAAACTTAAAAATGAGCATTTTCAGGTTTGGAAACTTGAAAGAGAATTAGCCTATACTATGGTTAATGGTTTTAAAAATATAGTTCAAAGAAAAGATTGTTTTAATGTGATTTGTGAAGATGGAAATGATAATGTTTTGATAAGTCAAAAAATCCCTTTTTCGGATTTTTGTTTTGATGTTTATACCTTGTGGTATGTAAATAAAGTACTATTATTGCCTGTAGAATATTAATTTTTTTAATTAATGTAATTATATAATTAATGTATATTTGTTGTAATTACTAATAAAATAAAATATTATGACAAAAGAAGAAAGCCCGTCAGTTTTAGAGAATGATAACGAAAAAATAAAGTCTTTTAGTCTACAAATGCCTGAAGATACCTACTCTTATTTGTTTTCAGAAATAAGCCGAAAGATAAATGAAGGAAATTTTAGTTACAATTTTAAAAGCATTTTTTTAGATGGGCTAAACTTTCTAAGAGAGAAAAACCCAAAAATAGGTTTTAAAAAAGTGGACTATAAAAGGACGAATAGAATGCATAATAAAGAGAAGAGAGCCTCTTTAAAAGCCACTTCTGTTTTGATAACTCAAAGAGATATTAATTGGATAAACAATTATATTGAGGAAAATATCAAAAAAGATATTTCTTATTCAAAAGTAAATTTTGTACTGGATTTGGTTCAGGAAATTAAAATTAATAAATCCGCTAAAAATGAAAAATAATTTAAACAATTTTTATTCTCCTTTTGACTCATTTTTTAAGTCAGAAACTTTTGATTATATCCTGTGGGGACTTTTTATAACAGGTTTTCTTTTTGTTCTATTTTTTCTTTATTTTAAATTTTATTTTTTAAAAAAGGCTTCTACAGAAAATAAGAATAAGCTAAAAAAGCATAAGGTTTTTCTTTTTTTCTTTTCTTTCGGTTTTTTTGTTGTTGCAGCTTGCTTTTTAATTTTTTGTTTCTGCCTTTTGAATTATGGTTATAACTATGCATTTAATGTTTTTGGAGAAAAATTTTTAAGGATCAGTTTTATTCTTTTTTTAGCGAGTGCTTTGGGAGTTCTTATTTATCAGAAAAAAAAAGGAGAAGGTTTTTTTGATAAAGAAAATAATTAAGTAACTTAAGATATGGAAATTATAAATAATATTCGTGTAGATAAGAATTTAGCGTATAATATATTAGATTTTAGAAAAATTGAAGATTTTCAAACACGAAGTATATTAAAATCTTTACTTCTCTATTTTTCGTTTCAATATGAAAAAGATTTGTTTGGATATGGAAGACTAGACCCTGTTGAATTTTCTAAAATGTTTAATTATGATAGAAGAAATTTAAGCCGGCACGTCGAAGAACCTAAATATAAAACAGATGAATTAAATTCTAATATTGAGTGGAATACCTATTTAGAAAATGCTTTATATATTTTAGCTACTACTCCTATTTTTGAGGAATATAAAGGACAAGACGAAAATTATAATATTGTGGGATTTAAAAATTATATTATTCTAAAAGAGGTTCTGAGATATACTCCCAAAAAAATCAGCAGCGGAAAACCTAAAAAATATTATAAATATATCCTTGATAATAGTTTTGAAACAAACTTAAAAAAATTCTTTTTAAACATCAATGTTAAATATTACCTGGAGACAAGAAAGTGGAATGGAGATGATTTTTATTTGCAAATAATGAATATCTATAATCAATCTAAAAGAGACGGTAAAAGCTCATTTTACTGGGAAATAAAAGAACTTATAGAGTATTTTAATGTCGCACATAAAGAAATAAGAGTACAGAAACAAAGATTAAATAGCATTTTTAAAAAATATGAGAATCTATTAAAAAATGATATAAAAGGGCTCTCCTTTGTTTGGAAAAAAACAGGTTCTCAAAAATTTGCTTACACTTTATTTATGATATGGGAAAAGGAAGATCCTAAACAATTAACTGAAGAAAAAATTATAATCTTAGAACAACTGTTTTTAGATACTTTAAAGAGAGAACTTTACAACATCTATAATGTAGATAGATCACCTAAAAAAGAGACTTTAAATGATTTCTATAACTGGCTAATAGATAAAAAAAACAAAGAAACCATTATCGCAATACATAAGTCGGTTACCAATAATTTAAAAGGAAAAAATAACTGGGGAGCAGACAGCTGGGCTATAGCATTTTATAATAAAATGAGCGTTATTAGAGATATAGATTTAATGAATAAATGCTTTATAATTGAGAGCAAATAAATGTGTACAGACTGATACAGTTGGCGTTTTTAAATGTGTACAGACTGATACAGTTGGCGTTTCAAATGTGTACAGACTGATACAGTTAGCGTTTCAAATGTGTACAGACTGATACAGTTAGCATTTCAAATGTGTACAGACTGATACAGTTAGCATTTCAAATGTGTACAGACTGATACGTAAGGTACTTAAATGTGTATAGACTGATACACAGAGCTTAAAAAACAAAACGTAAGTATTTGACAATCTGTTTTTTGCACTCTCAAATGTGTATAGATTGATACCTTATACATTACTTCAATAACTTATGTATTATAAGGATATTAAAAAAAGCCCTTTATGAATACAAAATATTACGCTTACAGCTTTTTTTAAAGACCTTTTTTTCTTTCAGAAAACTTAAAGGAAAAGAAAATTAATGTAAATAAATTATTCTTTATGTTTAAATATTAATTATATAATTAGGATAATTGATATTAAAATATTATCTTTACGTAAGTAAAAAATAGAAAATTTAGCATCAGGTATTATTTTATATACAGATTAATTAGGAATCTTTATAATAATAATTGTTTGCAAAATGAAAACATTTAATATCTTTGACAAATGAATATCATAAGCCGAAATACTATAACGTATTATACCGTAAAATATCCAAAAGCAAAGAATCAACTCTTAACTTGGTACAATGAAATCTTACGACAAGATTTTGAAAATTTCAATGACTTGAAAAAAGTTTACGGAAATGCTAGTTTGGTAAATAATCAAAGAGTCATTTTTAATATTAAAGGCAATGATTATAGATTAATTGCATCCTTTAATTTTAGACGAAAAATTTGTTATACTATTTGGTTTGGCACACATTCGGAGTATGATAAAATTGATGTTGAAAGCATAGAGTATAATCCTAATTTAAAATAAAAAAAAATGAACTGGAAAGTAATAAAATCAGAAGAAGAGCACGCAACAGCAGTAAAAAGAATAATTGAAATCTTTCACGCTGAACCCAATACGCCCGAAGATGACGAGCTTGGAATTTTATCTTTATTAATAAAAGATTATGAAGATAAAAACCATCCTATGCCTGAACTTGATGTTTTAGAGGTAATTAAAATAAAAATGAAAGAAAAAGGAATTAAAAATAAAGACCTAGAGCCTATAATTGGAAGCAAAGGACACGTTTCTGCTGTTTTATCAGGAAAACGTGATATTACCTTAAAAATGGCTCAAAAACTTAAAAACTATTTTGGTATCCCTGCCGAAGTTTTTTTACATAGAGCTTAATTTATTCAATAATCAAAAAACAATATGAATACTCAACAATTTGATTTTATCTTAA
>NZ_MUGR01000083.1:0-5629 GCF_002217195.1 Flavobacterium aquidurense
CAAGTTTTGCACTTCATCCCGCAAAAATTGGGGATTAACCAAAAATATTAGATAATCTGAATAAGAAGAAATCAATATTTCATATCAAACATACTGTTAGTTGTCATTTTCTAATATCCTGTATCTTTTTCGATCAAACTCATCTTTCATTTCAGCCTTTTAATATACTTTAACTAATTTTATAAAGCCCTTTTCTATTAATTCATCTAAGTCTTTATTAGAAATATCATTTACTATAAAGTTCAATGATTTTCCATCGACTTCTATAAACCAAGACATCCACCAGACTCCCCAAATCTCCCAGTAAAATTCAAATTCATTAGACTTGAATTCAATAGATTGATTTTTCAATTCAAGCAAAAAGAGATTTAACCTTTTTTCTAATTAAGAATTTCCACAATTATTTTTAAACATTTTTTTAAATTGATTTTACATTTATGATATTGTGACTTCACTTAACGTTGATATTTCACCAGCTTTAATCAATTTTCTTCAAAAATCTCTTTATCCCAAACCTTCTGACCAAGATAATTGCCATAAAAATCGTATCGTTTTATTATTGCATTCTCAGGATTTTATCAGCTAATATAAAAAACATTTCACCAGAATTCATTCTGCTTTAGATTTATATTCAGTTACGATTATATCAACTCTTAAAATGCAAAATTTTCCACAAAACGAATCTACAAGAACAATAAAAACACCACTTAGAAAAACTAAATTTGGCATTGTTCAAAACTGCCCCCAAGAAACAACAACATTTCAAAGCACTATAAGAAATCAAGTTTTAAATAATTTTCATACATTTGAAAAAACAAAAAACAATGAATAGAAAAGGTTGTCTTCCTCCGCCAAGAGCTTAATTTCTTTCTAAAATGAGATGAAGTTGCACGTTGATATTACATCATCTGTTTCTGCATACTTCATATTTAACTAGTAATTAATTAAATCTTGTTCGGTTTCGAGCAGACACTTTTCATGAAAAAATCCTATCTAAAGTTACACTTAGCTGTACTACTTTCGGGCTTTACCGGTATTTTTGGTAAACTCATTTCTCTTAACGAAGGACTTTTGGTTTGGTACAGAACCTTCCTTTCTGCAATTATTTTATTTTTTCTTATTAAGATAACCAAGACAGTGGTTCAAATCAATATTCGGAAAAAAATGAATATTGCTAAAATTGGTGTTTTTATTACCATTCATTGGGTCTTTTTTTATGCTAGCATCAAGTATTCTAACATTTCAATTGGTGTAGTTTGTTATTGCTTAACAAGCTTTTTTACTGCCATTTTTGAGCCATTGCTCAATAAAAACAAACTTGTTTTTTCCCAATTCTTTTTTAGTGCTATAACTTTGGTTGGCATTAGTTTAATTTTCCATTTTGATAGTTCATATCATACGGGAATTTTACTGGGCTGCCTCTCATCAGCGTTTGCCGCGCTTTATACTATTTATAATGAAAGATTGGTAAAAACCTACGATAGTAAAATCATAAACTATTATCAAATGATTGGTGGTACAATTGCCCTGGGAGTTTTGATGCCTTTATATCTGGTTTTCTTTCCTTGTACAAGTTTAATTCCAAGTGGAAATGACTTTTTTTATCTGATTTTGTTATCATTATTTTGTACCGTTGGTTTGTATGTTTTATTTGCAGAAGCACTAAAAAAAATACCTGCGTTTACAACCAATCTTACTTTTAATTTAGAACCTATTTATGCTATAATTTTAGCGTTTGTATTTTTTAATGAAGGTAAAGAAATGAGTAATTCATTTTATTTTGGCTTATTTTTCGTGATGACTTCCGTCATTCTACAAACAATTATTTCATTAAGGAAAAAGAAATAAAAACGAGAAACCTCCAAAGTCATTGATTTTGGAGGTTTTAATTTTAATGTAATCCTGTTTGTTATCTTACCAAGGACTTATTCCCGTTTCATCTTCTATATCATTACTAAAAAATTGTCCTGTAGGCGCATTTTCATCTGTAAGTGTATTTTTAATAATAAAATTAGCAGCGCTCTCAACTGATCCAGGACCACTATGATGGTTAAAATCTGTAGCTGTATAACCAGGATCGATTACATTTACTTTAAATGGCAGATCTTTCAATTCATAGGCCAACACAATTGTATAAGCATTTAAAGCAGCCTTTGATGTTCCGTAACTTGCTGATTTAAAATTATAGTACTTCCAATCCGGATCACTATGCAAAGTCAATGATCCAAGACCTGAAGTAATATTACTAATTCTTGGGCTTTCCGATTTTTTAAGCAGTTCTAAAAACGCTTGTGTGACGCTAATTACACCAAAGAAATTGGTATCAAATACATTTTGAATAGCTGTAATTGATGTATCTAAAGCACTTTGGGGAAATTCACCACTAATTCCCGCATTATTAATCAGTATATCGAGTTTACCCTGTTCGCTTTCGACAATACTTTTTGCTTCTGAAATTGAAGCCGGATTTGTAACATCAATCTGAATGGCTTTAATATTTTCAAATCCGTTTTGATTTAATTCATTTACTACTGCCTTTCCCTTTTCAAGATCTCTTGTTCCTAAATAAACAAACAATCCTTTTTTTGAAAGCTCTTTTACTAACTCTAAACCAATGCTTCTATTTGCCCCTGTAATTAATACTGTCTTCATTTCTCTTATTTTAAAATTATTAAACAAAGGTCATTTCTTTAAAAATAAAATGATTTGTCATTTGACAAAAAGCGATTTAACGTATGTTTTTTCTAATTCGGCTTAATGAGGATTGTGTAATACCTAAATAGGAAGCAACATAAGATAAGGGAACCCGATTGATAACATTGGGATAAATTTTCAGAAACATTAAATAACGCGTGGTCGCATCTTCAGAAACCAAAGGACTTCTTCTTTCTACTTTTTGCCTCAATGCTTTCGAAATAATTTTATGCACGATTGCATCCCAGCCCACAATCGTATCTAACAGTTCTCTCCAGTCATTTTTCGAAAAAACCAATAATCTACAATCTGTGATTGCCTGCACATAAGCATTGGAGCAGATATCATTATCAAAACTCTCTATATCTACCACCAGATTATTTTCGTCAATAAAATATTTTGTAATTTCTTCACCTTTATTATTGTAATAACAAACGCGTATGATTCCATCCAAAACAAAACCAACTTGCTGTGCAACTTTACCTGCTTCTGAAAAATATTCGTCTTTTCGAAGTTCTAATTCAGTTGCTTTTTTAGAAATTAAATCAATTTGCTGCTGATTTAAACTTCCAAATTGCAATATGTATTCTATAAACTCTATCATAGTTGCAAGTTAGTCAAAGTTGTTTTTATTTTTTTGTCATTTGGCAAAAAGAACAATTACAGAATCAAAAATCACAACAACCTACTTACTATGATTCACAAAATCATTCTACTCAAGATATCCTTTTATAATTCCTCTTTTTGAACGTTTGATAAAATCGATAATAAGATCGCGTTCTCTAGTTGGTGCAAAATTGCTTTCTATCAATTCCAGAGCAAGACTTGTATTCCTTTTTTCCTGAAAAATAATCCGATAAATATCTTTTAGCTCCTTTAATTTATCAACTTCAAAACCACTTCTCTTCAATCCAACAGCATTCAATCCAACATAACTTAAAGGTTCACGCGATGCCAAAACATAAGGAGGAACATCCTTTACAATGCGGCTCATTCCGCTAACCATACTATGTTCGCCAATTAACGAGAATTGATGAATGGCCGTCAAGCCACTGATATTTGCAAAATTACCAACGACAACCTCGCCAGCCATTCCAACATTAAAGCCGATAATACAATTATCACCAATAAAACAATCGTGCCCAATATGAGTATTGGCCATTACTAAATTTCCATCGCCTATTACAGTTTTATTCTTCGATGCAGTTCCTTTATTTATAGTAACAAACTCTCTGATAATCGTATCATTTCCAATTGTCAAAAAAGTATATTCATCTTTATATTTCAAATCTTGCGGGATTCCTCCAAGAATAGCGCCTGCATGTATTTGACAGTTTTCTCCAATTCGAGTGCCTTTTAAAAGATTTACATTATTTCCTATACAAGTATTATCTCCAACAATAACATCACTTTCAATAGTTGCAAAGTTTCCTATATGTACATTTTTTCCAATTAGCGCATTCTTCCCGATAACAGTATTTTTCAATTCCTTGTATTTTAAATAGAATACAAATATTGACAAGAATTCAATTTTATTTCTTGACCTAAAGTCAATTAATCTGAGCTCTGATTCTGCTTAAAGTTTCAGGACTTACACCAAGCAGAGATGCAACATCTTTCAGCTTTGCTTTTAAAACAATTTGAGGTAATGAATTCAATAGATAGAGATACTTTTCCTGAGCACTCATTGAAGTGTAGAAATGATGAAACTCGTTTAATCTAGAGAGATAAAGTCTAAGCAATTTAATATGAAACTTAGAAAACAAAGGATATTCCAATAAAGTTAACTCATCCTGATAGGATAGCGAATACACTATCGTTTCTTCCGAAGCCTGAAAGTTTTCAAAAGATATTTTTTGTTCAAAATAACTGGTTAACGAAGTCACAAACTGATTGTCTGTATAAATCCATTTTGTGACTTCTTCACCATCCTCAAGGCAAAACCTGCGAACTAATCCCGATTTAATAAAATAAATCTTCGAACAGATTTTACCTTCCTGAATAATAACTTCATTTTTCTTAAATCTTTCTTCAATAAAATATTTTCTGATCAGCTGCTCCGTTTCTAAATCTAATACCTGAAAGCTATTGATTACATTTAATAATTCCGTCATAATCTAAACTATTGCTAAAACAAATTTACCACTATAATTGGATAATGAATTTTATAAAATGCACTGTAAAAAATGCAATTACAAAATTACAAAACAAAAGATTTAAGGCATTATCATTTTTACACCAAGAATGAAGTCATAAAATTGATTGCACAAGCTAAAAGACAAAATAAATACCTTTAGAAACAATTAAAGCTTGTATACGCACATCAAAAGATATAATTTGAGCGTTTCCCTGCGGGCCGGGCTGTCCGCTAAATCTTTTGCGGAAACAGTTTTGGTTTACTCCGCAGAAATTTATTTTTCCGCAAAAGGATACCGCTGCCATCCCTAACGCGGTTTACGGGCAATTAGAAATATAATTTTTATAATAAATTCCAAAGTGTGATGGCTGCTAGTCTTTGCGAACTTTGCATTCACAAACAATTCAAAACTCCTTTGCGTGCCTTGCGGTTAAATAAAGATAAAACCGCAAACCAATTTCAAAACAAAAAACCCCGTTTCGTTAGAAACAGGATTTTCAAAAGAAAGACAACAGACCCCCGATAGCTATCGGGGCTCCCACATAACTGCAGGATTTTGTAAAACAAAAAATCCCGTTTGGTTAGAAACAGGGTTTTCAAAAGAAAGGCGACAGACCCCCGATAGCTATCGGGACTCCCACATAATTGCAGTATTTTATAAAACAAAAAACCCCGTTTGGTTAGAAACAGGGTTTTCAAAAGAAAGGCGACAGACCCCCGATAGCTATCGGGGCTCCCACATAACTGCAGGATTTTGTAAAACAAAAAACCCCGTTTGGTTAGAAACAGGGTTTTCAA
>NZ_MUGR01000084.1:0-4811 GCF_002217195.1 Flavobacterium aquidurense
ATTGATTTTCCGTCAACACCTGGTATCCCTTGAAGTCCTCTTAAACCAGTAGCCAGATTAATTGTTACCGATGTTCCATTCTCATTTGTATACGTAATGGTCCCGTTGTTATTATCTATTAAAGTAGTAATAGTTTCTGTGCCTGCGGTTCCCATTCGATACCACTTATCAATATACCAATAGTAATAGCCTGGTACAATGTCGTTAATTGTTTGGGTATTAAAAACCAGAAGGCTATTTACATTTCCTTCAGTAATAGTTACGTTATCTGCTGTACTCGTTAGCGCTACTCTCGGAATAAGAATACCTTTATTCGAAGCCACTACATCAAGCTGACTTGATGCATTAGGCATTTGAGTTCCAACACCTACCTGGGCATGACTCAAAAAACCAAATCCTGTTAGAAGGAATAATAAGTAATAATTTTTCATAAAAAAGGTTTTAAAAAACAATTAATTTTAATAAGAATTAATTCCAGTAGAAAACTTAGAAATCATCAATCCTCATTTTTTTTTCAAAACACCGTTAGTTAAGTTTTTTTTAGATTTGGGGTCTTATAAAAAAAGCTTTTTGCTCTTACAATTAATTAGTTAGCAAATCTAACATGCTTAAAATCATAAACATGTAGAATAAAAAACCATATCATGTAGAACTTTTTCTACAAAACAACTCAGCAAAAAACAGCTATTATGACCCGCAAAAAAAAGTACAGCTAAAAACTTAGCTGCAAAATGAAAATGATACTCTCATTTATAACTCTCCTGTTTTTGTAAAAAGATGTAAAAACATAAAAATTATGAACCAGAACTTTAAAAGAAATAAAGAAGAATAAACAGAAGTGTATGGTAAAAAAAGCGAAAACGACTTATGCCTACGATTCTTTTTCAATTACCATATCTCATAATAAAACACATAAGTCTTTCAGTTATTTTGATGCGCCTTCAATTGAAGTTTTAGAAGGTTTATTATTTTAAATTAAAAAAAATGAAAGCTATAGCCTTAACCACCATAGCATTCATTAATTTCTACGATGGATACTTATTAAACAATTAAAATCATTTAAAGATCAGAAGTAATTGGTATTTGAATGTTAAGTATGGTTTCATTGAAATGAGAACCTAGTTGCTTTAATATTTCCGATCTGATTTTTGAAGTATCCAATAAGTATAAATTTTCCAAATCCATCAAAAATTCTAAGACCCTTTTATTGAAAGAACAAATTACAAGAGGAATTTCACTTCTGTATATTTTAAAAAAATCAAATAAATCTTCTTCTGTATAAATCACTAATACTATTACCGAATAAGTATTTAATTCGGCTGTAAGATCTTTAAAATTTTTACAAACATCAAGAACCAATACATCTTGAAATTTACATTTTAAGTATTTTGAAAAGCATTTTTGATTCCCATATAGCAACACCCTTTTTTTCATCATCTCCCCAGTTGTATTTAAAAATCAAATCCATTTCTAAATTTAATCAAGTTAAAAAATCAGGATTACACAGCACCTTTGCGCGTAGAAAACAAAAATACATCCATTAAAATCAATGTTTTATAGAATAAGGCTCAGCCTGATGTAGAATCTTTTCTACAATAAACGTCGATATATCTATTCAAAAAAAGCCAACCAAAACACATTAAAACACTAACAATCAGACACATGTTCCAAAAAATACTACATCTTCTATTCTCGGTAAAAAACAACTCGAAGGCAGCAGTCACAAAGTAAATTTTACTGCTCATTTTTTTTATCAAAGATTGCCTTCTAGTTTTGCGCAAAATTTAAACAATAATAAAAATGAAAAATTTAATACTTACTTTCGCTTTTGCCAGTGCAATAACAACTTTAAGTGCTCAAAACAAAATTGAAAAAAGTACGAAAACTGATTTTAATAAATTTTCTATTGAATTAGCAGGTGGAGTTAACAAACCACAAAGACCAATGTCTTCTGGATATTTTACATCAACACCAAGTCCATATGTTGTTGATCTGGGAGTTAGATACATGTTCAACAATAAGTTTGGTTTAAAAGCTGACTTTGGCTACAACAGTTTCACAGGAAAAAATAATTCGATAGATTTTGATACTAAATATTACAGAGCAGATATTCAAGCTGTAGCTAACCTGGGAAGAATTATGAACTTTGAAACCTGGACTAATACTATTGGTTTATTAGGTCATGCAGGTTTTGGTTTGGCTCAATTAGAAGATGAAAACTCAGCAATAAAAGATAGAATGGGTAATTTTATAGCTGGTGTAACGGGGCAGATTAAATTATCTAACAGAATAGTTTTGACCGGAGATTTTACAACTATCCTGAATACAAATCAAAATCAAACTTTTGATGCTGCTAGTGCTGCTAATACAAGAGGTTTCTCAGGAATTCTTTTTAACGGAACAGTAGGTTTAACTGTTTACTTAGGTAAAAATGAAAAACATGCGGATTGGGTTATTGATAACGGAGGCGAAATCGACGAATTGAAGAAAAGAATTACTGACATTGAAACTTCAATGTTAGATACCGATAAGGATGGTGTGCCTGATTATTTAGATGAAGAACCAAATACTATTTCAGGTGTAATGGTGAACACCAAAGGAAAAGCAATTGATTTAAACAATAATAACGTTCCTGATGAATTAGAAAGCTATTTATTAAAAACTTACGGAAGCAATACTGATAAATCTCCTGTTTTAAGTAATAATGAATTGATTAAAAACCTGATTAATGGTGGTTACGTATGTACTTATTTTGATTTTAATAAATCTACTCCAACAAATGTTTCGACAGAAGGTATCGACTTTATTTTAAATTATCTAAGAAACAATCCTTCTGCTTCAGTTGACATTGTTGGTCATGCTGATGAAATAGGCAGATCTGCATACAACGATAAATTATCAACTTCGCGAGCAAATAGCGTTAAAAATGTATTACTAAAAGCTAATATTCATCCATCAAGATTAAATGTTATTGCGGCTGGTGAAGACACTTCTGTAGATAAAGATTCAGATGCAGCTAGAAAACTAGTGAGAAAAGTAACTTTTAGAGTTAAATAATACAACCCTCGACAATTTCAAAATAGTGACATTATCAGTAAAATGATTCAAGAATAGTGCTGTTGAAATTATAAAAAAAATTAAACCCTGTAGACCATCTGGTTTCACAGGGTTTAATAATTTTAACTATTTCTGTACTTGTCCATCATTGTTTTAAATAGATCTTTGTTAGAGGGAGGCGACAGCACAATTGCTTGAGATCCTGCTACTATTGATTCCTCAATGTTCCCTAAACTTGTGCCGCCAGTTGCCATTATAGGAAACCCCGGGAACTTAGCGCTAATCTCTTTCAAAATTGTATTAGTGTATTTTCCCCCGGTCACATGAAAAATATCTACTCCTGAATCTATTTTGCTTTTTAAGAATTCATAATCTGCCGAAGCAATACTGGCAATTACGTGTATAGAAATTCTCTTTCTAATTTTTTCTAAATCATTATTATGAAACGGTATATTAACAATAATTCCGGCAGCTCCCATTTCTTCAGCATACAATGCCATTTCCAAAGATTTTTTTCCTCTTGTTGTTCCTCCTCCCACACCACATATAAGCGGTTTACTACAGAAATCTATCAAACTTCTTATGATTTTTGGAGAAGGGGCAAAAGGATATACGGCCAGAATTGCATCAGCATCATTATTTTCTATAATTGCCATATCTGTAGAGAAAAGAAACGATTTTATTTTTTGTTCTCCTACGATAAGACCCTCACAATTGTTTCCAATTATTTCAGGCATACTAAGTGCTTTTTTTTCAAATTTTTTCCTTCTAAAGAGCTTCTCGAAAAATGAAATTTTCCTTTCACTTGCCCAAAATGAACCTGAATTTAAATTTACCTCCATATTCCCATTTTTATTTCAGAAGCTAATATATTGTACTAAATTTTAAAATTGAATATAAAGAAGATCGAAAATTCATTTATTGTAATGAAATAAGGAAAAATTGTAGTTAAACTATAAAACACAATTAAATTTCACCATTATTTTCTATCCGTGTATTGGATCAATAATTTTGTACTTATCGATATTGAGAAAATTCACCAATTCTAAAGAACCCATTTATACTTATAAATTGGGCAAAGAAACACACTCCCTCTTCTTAAATTATTATTGACAAAAATAACAGAAGCAAAAATTGCCCATTTTGGAACTCTTTTTTTTGATTGTTATCCTATTCCTTTAAAAATAAGAATAAAAGCTAAAAAGAAAAATAAGTAGTGTTTTATTAATGTTTAGAAGACCAATCTAAAGAGTAATAATTTGGGCGTTTCCCTGCGGGCCGGGCTGTACGCTAAATCTTTTGCGGAAGCAATTTTGGTTTACTCCGCAGAAATTTAGTTTTCCGCAAAAGGATACCGCTGCCATCCCTAACGCGGTTTACGGGTAATTAGAAATATAATTTTTAAAATAAATTCCAAATTCCAAAGTGTTATGGCTGCTAGTCTTAAATCACTATCAAACGATCTTAAATTATTTTGACAACAGAAGTACTAATGCGTCTGCAGAATCTTTCAATGCTAAAATAAAAGCTTTTAGATCCAAATTCAGAGGTGTTAGAAATATAGAATTCTTCCTCTTTAGACTAACCAATATTTATGCTTAATTTTTGCTGCTCCACAGATTTTCGTGTTGATCCCAAAAAACCCTGTTTCGTTAGAAACAGGGTTTTCAAAAGAAAGATGACAGGCCCCGATAGCTATCGGGGCTCCCACATTACTCCAATATTTTTAAAACAAAAAACCCCGTTTCGTTAGA
>NZ_MUGR01000085.1:0-1579 GCF_002217195.1 Flavobacterium aquidurense
AAAAATCTAAAAATCTAAATAGCAGTTACAATAGCTAAGAAATCATCTGCTTTTAAAGCAGCACCTCCAATTAAACCACCGTCTACGTCTGGTTTAGAGAAGATTTCTTTAGCGTTGTCCGGTTTAACAGAACCACCGTATAAAATAGAAACTTCGTCAGCGATATCAGCTCCAAAAGCTTTGCGAACAGTTTCTCTGATGAATTCGTGCATTTCCTGTGCTTGTTCCGGAGAAGCAGTTTCTCCAGTTCCAATAGCCCAAACCGGTTCGTAAGCTAAAACAACTTTTGCCCATGATTCTTTTGCAATATGGAATAATCCGTCACGCAATTGGTTTTCAACAATGTTGAAATGATTTCCTGATTGACGGTCTTTTAATTCTTCCCCAAAACAGAAAATTACAGTCATCTCATGTTTTAAAGCAGTATTTACTTTGTCAGCGATTAAAGCATCCGTTTCGTGAAAAATTGCTCTACGCTCAGAGTGACCAAGAATTACTGTGTTTACGCCAATACTTGTCAGCATATCTGCAGAGATTTCTCCTGTAAAAGCACCGCCTTCAGCCTGGTGAACGTTTTGGGCAGAAACACCAATAGTTGTGTTTTTTAATTTAGAAACCGCTGCCTGTAAATTTACAAATGTTGGGGCAACAATAACTTGTGCAGTAGTTTGTGCTGGTATTTTAGCAATTAATTCGCTTAATAATTCTTCTGTTTGTTCTGCGTTTTTATGCATTTTCCAGTTTCCTGCAACAATTTTTTTTCTCATTTTGGTAGTTTTTATTTTATTCTTTTTTTTGTTTTTATTTTTTGCATTATCACAACATTGGCATTTAATTTTGAAGTTGCCATTGTTGTTAAATTTTTATTTCAGGCTTTTCAGCGTTTCATTGATTTTCTCAAAATCCTTTTCGATTGCACGGTACAATACGATTTTTCCGGTTTTATCAATGATAATATATCTTGGAATCCAATCTAAATCAATTGCTTTTCCAAAGACACCTTTCATACCGTCGTTCATCATAAAGTGATCCCCTTTTAAGTCATGTTTTTCAATTCCGGCTTTCCATTTATCAGCCGTTTTATCCGCTGAAAGAAACAGGTATGAAACATCTGGGTTGTTTGCCTGAAGTTCTTTTAATTGTGGCATAGCTTTTACACAATCACCACACCAGGAAGCCCAAACTTCAATAAGTAGTGTTTTACCTTTATACTTCTTTAAAATATTTTTAAAAGTAACCTGACTATCATCAGTCGCTAATAATTTTTCAGATAAAGCCTCTTTTGAAAAACTTGTTTTCTGAGCTTGTGAACATGAAAAGGTAATAAATGCAATTGCAACCAGGACTATTTGTTTCATAGGTAGATAAAATTTATTTTTAATTGGAATTTAATATCGTCTTTATCTAAATAAAAAGTATGATTTATAATCATGACGATTTCTTATAAAAAAAGAGTTCCAACAAAGTTAAACAAACAAATCGAATGAGAAATGGAGATTAACAAAATTTGAAGAGTCGTTTATTTTATAACAAAACAGGATTTACAGGTTAAAAAAAGCCAAATGAAATCGTAATAGTA
>NZ_MUGR01000086.1:0-671 GCF_002217195.1 Flavobacterium aquidurense
CAATTGAGTTCCGATAAAATATTTGAAAGCTTTAAACAAGGAGAACGCACCAATTGTTCCTCGATTGCTTTTATAAAGGCTTCTTTAAATATATATGGATTAGATAATCTTTTTATAATCGAAAAAGTAAACGAAGGTTTACATAAAGTCACATTGAAAAATGATGCATCGTTTCATCTGAATAATGATGAAATCAATAAAGCGAGAGTTTCTGCCGGTTTTGTATATATAAAAGACAATTGTGAGAGCGAAAAAATTACTGATTACGCCGTATTGACTTATGCCGTGATGGCAAAATACAAGCAAATTATCGATAAAGAAGCCACTTTTGATAAGGCATTAGAGGATTTAGAGGATGGCGCAGTATATACACCAACAATCTATAAATATTTGGGATTTAAAATAGGCAAACAGATAGAAAGGCTAAAACGACAGTCCGGCAGTGAATTTTGTGGAGTGGTGGCGTGGTCTACAGCACATGCCGTTTTTGTTTGTGAAGAGTTTATGGATTACTACGGGAACAAAAAAAGTATATGGATCAAATATCCGGGGCGTTTTAGAATAATCAAGTCATAAAACGTTATTGTTTTAGCAGTAGCACAACTATTTTATTTGTCCGGCCTGACAAAATATAAGAATACTAATGCTTAAATTAAAAAAAAGAAATTAAA
>NZ_MUGR01000087.1:0-1078 GCF_002217195.1 Flavobacterium aquidurense
CTCTTTATAAGTATAGATAAGACCATTTATAATTTTTTTTGTTCCATTGATATAAATTGAACCTCTTGAAATATTATAAATAACAAGATATGTTAAGTAATTAAGATTTTTTGAATTCAAGCATATTTTTTGCCACAATAAAAAATTATCCGATCGATTTCCAAATATATTATGTCTAATAAATTCTTTCACACATATCTCAAAAAATGGTTCTACGTGATAAAATAATAGATAATTGATCATCTTCTTCCAAAAATCAGAAAGATAACTTGGTCTTAAATATTCAAGTTCATAAGGTTGAGAATAAATAATTTTCAAACAATCATTAATTAATTGCGCAGGCAATATTTCTAGTACTTTTACAGGTTTTAATGAATAAAGATTAATATCACCTACTATTTTAACTTCAATCTCTTTTGGAATTTCACATTGTGCCAAAACAGTAGCTTTAATCCATCTTAAATCTTCTCTGTTTGAATCTATTAAATTCAGAACTATATTCTTTTCATTAGTATTTAATTTATTCCAATATTTAATTGTTAATTTTAAATTGTATAAGCAGAAAATTGAATTATTATTTGATAATATCCTTTTAAATAATTCCTTTCTTATTTCAAAATCATTATCAGTAAATTCAAGCAATTCATCGCTAATCGCCATTTCATAGTCCGTTATCTCTATTTTATTTTGAATTCTCAATTCGATTCTATCTAACCATGTCTCAAATACTTTAATTCCATTGTTAAAAATTAGATATTTCATAGATGTTCTCATCGTATCGTAATATCTCCCATCATTTAAAAAAATATTAACTGGTAAACTTTTAAAAAAAATCGGAAAAATTTCTGCCCAAATATTCCAGAGTTCAGTAACATCTCTTTCCGAGAACTCTCTCCAACTAATAGATTCTGCAGAATAATCTATTGAAAAATTTGTAATTAAATTATTTGCTCTAATAGATATTTCTTGCTTAGAAAATAATTCTTTTAAAATATTAAAAATAAAATCTTTGATTTCACTAGAATGAATATTCCAATTAAGAAAACTACCCCAAATCCCATAGAAAACTACTGTTGGA
>NZ_MUGR01000088.1:0-878 GCF_002217195.1 Flavobacterium aquidurense
TTTTTCATGTACAAGTTGACCTTTGGGACAACATTACAAAAGATTATATAGATACTATTCCAATGTGTAATACAAAAAATAAGGTAGTTATTGGTAACATTGACCAGAATGATAAAATAAATTGTCCTCAATGTCTTGATTTATTAAATTTTAATTAATAAATCAATGGCAGTTTTTGGATATGCTAGAGTTTCAACTCTCGACCAAAATTTAGATTCACAAAAAGATGAACTTCTAAAATATGGATGCACTAAAATTTTCTTTGAAAAAGCTTCAGGGAAAAATGTAGAACGTCCACAATTAAAAAAATTATTAGAGGGATTAAGAGAAAATGATATAGTTGTAGTCTACAAATTAGACCGATTAGCAAGGTCGCTTAAAGATTTAATAGAGTTAGTTTCTGAATTAGCTTTAAAAAAAGTAGAGTTCGTTTCTTTATCGGATGGAATAAATACAAGTTCGGCAGTTGGAAAATTAATGTTTCATTTAGTAGGTGCGTTTGCAGAATTTGAAAGAAATATAATTTCAGAAAGAACAAAAGCTGGATTAGTAAGCGCACGAGCAAGAGGAAGAACAGGAGGAAAGCCAAAAGGAATTTCAGTAGCGGCACAAAAGAAAGCAATACGCGTAAAAGAATTATATGATGAAAAAAAACTAAGTCTAGAGGAAATTTGCAAAGTTCTTGAAATTAAAAGTAAGACAACTTTATACAAATATTTAAAATTTGAAAACGAAAGACTTGAAAAGTTTAAGTAACGTTAAAATAAGTTTCTGCTTTTTCTGCAGAAAAATAAAACAACGTTAAAATAGAAAAAAAGCCAGGAGCTGGCCAATTAAAAATTACGTTAAAAATTAAATTTTAATACATGCAATTACGG
>NZ_MUGR01000009.1:0-186635 GCF_002217195.1 Flavobacterium aquidurense
AGTTGTGAGACAGCTACTTTCTAAATATATAAATTAAGAATCACTGTGATTATTTCCATCCGCCACCTAAAGCGCGGTATAAATCAACTACAGCTTGTAATTTCTGTAAATTGTCATTAACACCGCTCAATTGAGCTGCCAAAAGGTTTTGCTCTGATGTTAGTACATCTGTATAATTGGTAGAAGAGCTATACTCTAAAAGCTGTTGTGTATAATCAACAGCTTTCTCTAAAGCTTCGATTTGTTTTTCTCTTGAATCTTCTTTGGCTACTGCCATTTCATAAGCATAAAGAGCGTTTGAAACTTCCTGTCCGGCAATTAAAAGACTTTGTTGAAAAGTATTAAAAGCCTGAACTTGCCTTGATTGTGCATTTGTTAATCTTTCTCTATTTAGTCCCTGATTAAAAATTGGCTGAGTCAATCCTCCTATTACAGAATAAAAAATAGACTGATCAAAGAAGTTTTTTAATTGCAAGGTCGATAAACCACCACTTGCTGTAAGGGTTAAACTTGGGTAAAAATAAGTCCTTGCCAAATTAGTCGTCTCAAAAGCCGTTCTAAAATTGAATTCAGCCTGACGAACATCCGGACGGTTTTCTAACAATTGAGCTGGTAAACCAATAGCTAATTTTTCAGGAATTACCTGATCGCCTAAAGCACCTCTTTCAATTGGTCCTGAAGCCTGTCCTAACAAAATATTAATGGCATTTTCAGTCTCACGAATATTTCTTTTTAAATCCGGAATCAAAACTTCTGCTGCATGTTGGTTGGCTTCACTTTGCACAACAGATGCACCTGTAACAATTGCTCCTTCTTTTAAAGCTTTGATCACTTCAACATTTTTGATACGGCTTTCCAGGGTCGATTTCGTTATTTCTAATTGTTTATCGTACGATAACAATAAAAAGTAATTGTTGGCAATATCTGATATCAATTGTGTCTGAACCGCTTGTTTAGCAGCATCTGTAGAAAGATAAGTTGCAAGGGCTGCTCTTTTAGTACTGCTTAGTTTTCCCCAAATATCAGCTTCCCATGAAGTGCTTAACCCCAACTTATATGTTGTTGTTAATGTATTGATATTAATTCCAGGAGGAAAGTTCAATGCTGCCTTAGATTGTTTGTTACGCGTTGCATTTGCATCAAAGTCTAAAGTTGGGTAATACCCTAATTTAGCCTGACGTAAAGTCGCACGTGACTGAACGATATTTTCGATAGCATTTTTTAAATTCAGGTTTTGATCTAATCCTTTTTGAATTAAAGCATTCAGTTTTTGATCTTTAAAAACAGTCTGCCAAGGCATATTGGCAATCGTAGTAGAATCGGCAGAAGCCTGATCTCTATATAACTTATCCGTCGAAATTGTCGAAGGACGTTCGTATTTCTTGGTAATCGAGCACGCACTCAAAAGTGCGGCTGCAACTACCATAAGAATATATTTATTTGAACTATGAGTCATTTTTTCTTAATTAAATTATTACTCTTTATGAGCCTCGATTAGTTGTACTTCCTCGTCATCATCTCCATCGTCATAACCATCTTTGGCCGGACCACTAATTCTTTCCTGTAAACTCTGGAAGATGATAAACAATACCGGAATAACAAATACTCCTAAAATTGTTCCAATTAACATACCTCCAACAGCTCCTGTACCAATAGATTTGTTTCCTACAGCTCCTGCTCCCGATGCAAACATTAAAGGAACAAGTCCTAAAATAAAGGCAAAAGAGGTCATTAAAATTGGTCTCAAACGCGCTACAGCTCCTTCGATAGCAGATTGTACGATTGGCATCCCTTTACGCCTTCTATCCAAGGCAAATTCAACAATTAAAATACCATTCTTCGCCAGCAATCCAATTAACATGATTAAGGAAATCTGTAAATAGATATTACTGTTTAATTTGAAAATGATCGAGAACAGATAAGCTCCTGCCAAACCAAACGGAATAGAGAATAATACTGCAAATGGCAAAATATAACTCTCATATTGTGCACTCAACAAGAAGTAAACAAAGACAAGACATAATATAAAGATAAAGACAGTTTCACTTCCAGAAGCCAATTCCTCACGTGTTAAACCTGAGAACTCATAACCATAACCTGCAGGCAACTCTTGTTCAGCAACTTCCTGAATAGCTTTGATCGCATCTCCAGAACTGAATCCTGGATTTGGCGCTCCTGTTATCGCAATAGAAGAGAAAAGGTTGAACCTTGAAATAGATTCCGGTCCAAAAACTCTTGTCATTTTTACAAACTCCGTAATTGGCGCCATTGTTCCTGCAGCATTTCTAACAAAAATTTTGTTTAGTCCTTCTGTATTAGTACGGTATTCAGGAGAAGCCTGAATCATAACACGGTATTGTTTTCCGAATTTATTGAAATTCGAAGCATACAATCCTCCATAATATCCTTGCATGGTTGACAAAATCGTATTGATAGAAACCCCCGCATCTTTGGCTTTTGCAAGATTAACCTCCATCATATATTGAGGGAAACCAGGATTAAATGGCGTTGTTGCATATTGTATTTCAGGACGTTTAGACAACTTATCTAAAAATTCCGTATTCACTTTAAAGAATTCTGCCGTTGTATGACCTCCTTTATCCTGCAATTGAAATTCGAATCCACCACTTTGTCCAAATCCCTGAATTGTTGGCGGCGATATGAAGAAAATACTTGCTTCACGAATACCGCTTGTTTTGGCAAAAAGCTGACCAATTACATCATTAACGCTTAAATCACGTTTTTCCCAGCTTTCTAATTTTATAATAACCATACTGTAAGCACTTCCTGCTCCTGCTGTAAAGTTCTGCCCCACGATACGAAGCGTATTTTTAACACCTGGAATAGTTTTGGCAATACTGTCTACTTTCTTGGCAATTACATCAGAACGTTCCATAGAGGATGACGGCGGTAAACTAATGTTGGCAAAAACAGTACCCTGATCTTCCGAAGGAACGAAAGCTGAAGGTGTCGTTTTCATCATGTAAAATAAGGCTGCTCCGGCAATAACAATAGATGCCAGTACAATCCATTTTTTTACAGAAAGAAACTGAACTGATCTTTTGTATTTACCTGTTACATTATCAAACGCAACGTTAAAGGCGGTATAAAATCTTTGTAAATAACTTTTATGTTTATGATCGTCTGCATGTGGTTTTAAAAGCAAAGCACATAATGCCGGACTCAAAGTAAGGGCATTAATTGCAGACAGGATAATCGCTACGGCTAATGTAATACCAAACTGTTTGTAGAAAACCCCAGTTGATCCTGTGATAAAAGTCACCGGAATAAATACGGCTGACATTACAAGTGTGATCGAAATAATCGCTCCTGAAATTTCATCCATGGCATCAATTGTCGCTTTTTTAGACGATTTATAACCGTGATCCAGTTTGGCGTGCACGGCCTCGACCACTACAATGGCATCATCGACCACAATACCAATGGCTAGAACCAATGCAAAAAGCGTTAGTAAGTTAATTGTAAATCCAAATAAATTAAGGAAGAAAAATGTTCCTACAATCGCTACGGGAACTGCAATAGCTGGAATTAATGTAGATCTAAAATCCTGAAGGAAAATAAATACTACGATAAATACCAATATAAAAGCTTCAATCAAAGTGTGAATTACTTTTTCTATCGAGGCATCTAAGTTTTCGTTAACATCCACAAGAGTGGTATATTTTACTCCTTTTGGAAAATCCTTTGAAGCTTCTTCAATCAGCTTCTTTGAGTTGATAATTACATCACGTGCATTAGATCCCGGAGTCTGGCTGATTGCCATAGCCGTAGACTCTATACCATTTGTTTTGGTTGTAGACGCATAACTTAATGATCCTAACTCAACTTTGGCAACGTCTTTTAATCGTAACATTTGTCCGTTTCCAACAGCTTTTATTACGATATCACCAAATTCCTGAGCACTTGTTAAACGCCCTTTGTATTTAATTACGTATTGAAAAGCCTGATTTCCGTTTTCACCAAATTTACCTGGTGCAGCTTCGATATTTTGTTCTGCCAAAGCAGCCGAAACATCACTCGGAATCAGTTTATATTGCTGCATTACATCTGGTTTCAGCCAGATTCTCATCGAGTAATCATTTGCACCAAAAACCGTTACATCTCCTACTCCAACTACACGCTGAATTTGGGGAACAAGATTGATTTTAGCATAATTCTGAAGGAAAGTTTGACTGTACTCATTTCCATCACTATATAAAGAGAAAATCAACAAGTTACTACTCTGGCTTTTTGTTACTGTTACCCCTGCCTGAGTTACCTCTACAGGTAATAAACTGGTCGCTCTCGATACCCTGTTCTGAACGTTTACTGCTGCTAAATCAGGATTTGTTCCAACTTTAAAGAAGATTTTGATAGACGCATTACCATCATTTGTCGCTGTAGAAGTCATGTAAGTCATGTTCTCTACACCATTAATCTGCTCTTCAAGCGGAATTACGATACTTTTTAAAACCACATCTGCATTGGCACCGGTATAACTTGCAGAAACGTTTACTGTTGGCGGTGCAATATCAGGATATTGAGAAATAGGCAGCTCAACGAGGCCTAAGATACCCAGAATGACAATAATAACAGATATTACGGTCGAAAGTACTGGTCTTTGTATGAATATTTTAAACATTTTTTCTTATTTTAAGTCGGCATATACTGTTTCTGCACTTTCATTATGAGCTTTAATTTCACTTCCGTCTTTCAACGCAGCTACTCCCTCTAATACAATTTGATCTCCAGCTTTTAAACCTTCTGTTACTACATAATAGTTTCCTGCAGGGTTTTCAAGTTTAGTAATGGCTACATTTTTAGTCTTACCATCTTTTCCTACTGTAACGGCAAATACTTTATCCTGAAGTTCGAATGTAGCGCTCTGAGGAACTAATATTGCATCTTTAACTTCATTAGGGATTCTTACAATTGTGCTGCTTCCGCTTCTGATAATTCCTTTTGGATTTGGGAAACGCGCTCTGATGTTAACAGAACCGGTTTCTGTATTGATTAATCCATTTACGGTTTCAATGCGTCCTTTTTCAGAATAAGTTGATCCGTCTGAAAGGACAAGTAGAACTTCCGGTAATTGTTTGATTTTTTGCTCCAGCGTAGTTCCGGCAGCACTTTTAGTAAAACTTAGAAGCGCTTTTTCATTCATAGCAAAATAAGCAAAAACATTTCCGATACTCGAAACAGTAGTCAACGGATCTGCTGTATTAGAGCTTACCAAACTTCCTAAACGAAACGGAATTGAACCTACAACACCATTAACTGGACTTGTTACTGTAGTATATCCTAAATTGACTTTGGCATTTACTAAAGCTGCATTTGCTTGTGCTAATGTAGCCAAAGCTGATTCATAAGTATATTGTGCAGATTCAAGATCATATTTACTAATAATTCCTTTTTCTACAAGTGGCTTTACTTTATTTACAGCTAATTTTGCTGAACTTAAGTCTGCCTGAGCACTTTTTATACTTGCTGTGGCTGTACGAACTTGTTGTTCGTATTCCGGCGCGCTGATTTTAAATAATGGCTGCCCCACTTTTACAACTGCTCCTTCATCAACATAGATTTTATCAATATATCCTTCGACTCTTGGACGAATTTCTATATTTTGCTGTCCCTGAATACTCGCAGGATAGTCTGAATATAATGTTGCTGATTTTGGCTGTAAAGTCAACGTTTTGTACTCTTTAACTTGTGGTGCACCTCCAGCCTGAGCTGATTTGTCATTTTTATTACCGCACGATGCGATGATAATAGATGCTGCGAGAATGCTTAAAAAGGATTGCTTATTCATTGTGAAAAATGTGTAATTATCAATTTATATCGAACAAAAGAACTAAAATATTACAAACAAAAAATTTACAATAGACAGAAGGCAAAAAACAATCGATGGATATCACATGAGAACCGATAGAACTTTATTTATAAATATCTCTGCATTTTAAAACAGGCTCGTCGGCTCTAAAATGGTTTTTAAAGGTTCTCATTCTATTTTGGGCGATTGCTTTTATATCTTTTATAAATATAATGTAATATTGTCATAAAATCAAAAAATATAATGTCACCAAACTTTTTTAAACCTTACATTTTCACCGGATTACATATTCTTGCCTGGCTTTTATTGGGCTTTATAATGTTATTCTATATTCCGATAACATGGAATGTAGTGCTTCCCACAGTTTTTTGGATTTGGCAGATCATTGTACTGGTTTTGCTTATTATTATATTTTATTCTAATGCCAAAATCATCGTTCCCAGAACCATTATAAAAGATAATACATCTCCTTTTTTACTTTGGGAGTTCTTTATGATCTTTGTTATGCAGCTGATTGCTTACTTCTATACGTCCCAAACAGATCTTCATACCAAAATCAGTCTGGTTTTAGGGTTTAAAAAATACAAAAATCCCTATTTCGACAATTATGTTTTCATGCTTACTTTATTGGTTTTGGGTATCAGTACGAGTTGGGCCATGTTACACCACTGGCAAAAAGCGGCGCAACACAAACAAAAACTGGAGCAGGATAAAACAATGGCCGAACTTGCCATGCTAAAGGCACAAATCAATCCGCACTTTTTCTTTAATTCCCTCAATAGTATTTATTCCCTTACCTATACCAATGTCGAAGATTCACGTAAGGCGCTTCATACCTTAAGCCGTATGATGCGATATTTGCTTTACAGTACCGAAGGCGAAAGAACTACTTTACTGAAAGAAGCCGATTTTATGAAAGATTTTATAGCTTTGATGAAACTGCGTGCCAATAGTAAATTGACGATAACGACAGATATTCCGGAAAAAATAATTGATTACCCAATTGTTCCCATGTTGTTGTTACCTTTAGTAGAAAATGCTTTTAAACACGGTGTACATGCCACAGATAAAAGTGAAATACATATTAAGCTGAGACAAAACGGAACCCACCTTGAATTTGAGGTCGAAAATACATTTTTTGAAAAAACTTCAATAACGGATCACGGGGGAATTGGATTAACAAATACAAAACGCAGACTGCATTTAATCTACCCACACAAACATATTTTGACATGTGGCGTGGATCAAAATGGCAAATACAGAGTAAATCTGCAAATAACTTTAGAACAATGATTGTATTAAAATGCATAGCAGTAGATGATGAACCTCTCGCGTTGAGACTTGTGGAAACTTTTATAGAACAGACACCTTTTTTGCAATTGGCTTGCAGTTGCGATAATGCTGTTGAAGCTATGACTCTGATCCGCGAGCAGCAGCCAGACATCGTTTTTTTAGACATCAACATGCCTAACTTAACCGGTATGGAACTGGCAAGGCTTTTGCAGGAACAGCCCGGACCATTACCAAAAATTATTTTTACAACGGCCTATAATCATTATGCAATCGAAGGTTATAAAGTAAATGCTGTCGATTATCTTTTAAAACCTTTTAGCTACGAAGAGTTTTTACGTGCTGCCAACAAAGTATTACAATTGTCTGAGGAAGCCTCAAATCATTTTCAGTCGATAGCGGCAGACGATGAATTTATATTTTTAAAAGTAGAATACCAATGGGTCAGAATTTCTCTGAAAGACATTTTATACATAGAAAGTTTAAAGGATTATGTAAAGGTTCATCTCGAAGATTCCCAAAAATCAGTCATGTCCCTTATCTCTCTTAAAGCGCTGGAAGAAAAATTACCGGCATCAAAATTTATGAGAATCAACCGTTCCTTTATTGTTTCATTAGAAAAAATAAATTCGATTAGTAAAAACTCCATATTCGTTAATAAAACCGAAATAACTGTTGGTGAACAGTATAAAGAGACCTTTAAAACCATTGTTGAAAAATGGTTGAAATAATTATAACATAAAGCAAAATGGAAAAAAGATCAAACAAATATTATCTGACACTTAGTCTGAAAGAATATGCAAACGGCGAAACAGCTCCTGCAAAAGAACTTGGAATGCAATTCGACAATCACGACGAAATTTTTAGCATAATAGAAAAAATAAAAGACAAAAATATTTTTCAGGATCCAAATGAAGCCGCTCAATTTGCGCTTGGCTTAAAATTATTTAGTGAAATAAAACTTAAGCATCGTAAAAATCCGCTCTTTGATGAATTGAATGAAGTGTTTCCTGTCTTCATGAAGAAACTGAAAAGTTTATAATATAAAAAATGCCTCATCTCTGAGGCATTTTTTATATTCAAAAAGAAATACAAACTACGCTTTCGCCTTTCTTTTTACTGTACAACCAATTTCTTTGGTTTCAGTAATAGCAGGTTTTTGATTGCTTTTTAATGCTGTAATCACATCTTCAGCATATTTCGTTTTCTCTGTTTTAGTTCCTTCCGGATCATTATCAATTGCTCCTACATATTCTACTATATTTCCTTTGGCTGTTTTAGAAACAATATAAAGATGTGGTGTATGTTTTGCTCCATATTGATCTGTAACTACTTGTCCCTGATCAAATAAATAAGGGAAAGGGTATTTTTTATCTTTTGCTAATTTTTGCATTTTGTCAAAAGAATCCGCTTTGGAAGCTTCAGGATCATTTGGATTTATAGCAATTACCGGATATCCTTGTGGTTTGAATTTTTTATCCAGATCTATTATTCTTTGTTCGTAAGCCACTGCATAAGGACAGGTATTACAAGTAAAAACCACAATAAAACCTTTGGCTTTTGGATAACTTGCAAAAGAGACTTCTTTGCCATCAACGTTTTTTAGTTTGAAATCCGGTGCTGTCTGACCCGCTTTTAGTGTGGCCGTTTGTGCCTGAGCAAATAAGATACTAAATACTAGTACCGTGACTGTTGTAATGAACTTTTGCATAATTTATAGTTTTTTATATTCAGTTAATAATTGTTCGTAAGTAAATTCAGACTCGATAAACTTTCTTTTATCTCCTTTGATGAAAAGTGTTGCCGGAATACTGCCTGACCAGGATTTGTCGATTCGGTCAATATATTTTTGGGGATCACTTTCGTTCAGTAAAAAAACTTCACTTTTCATGTTTTTTCTTTTTACGAAAGGAATGACAGCGGAATTTAATTTTGATTTAAAATCAACACTTACTAACAAAACAGCAAGTTTTTCTGATTTGAACTCTGTATTTAGCTTTTCAAAATGAGGCAACTCTTTAATGCAAGGTGCACACCATGTTGCCCAGAAATTCACTACATAAGTACTGTCTTGTCCGTTTTTGATTCTTTCGTTCAACTCATCGATCGTAAGCAATTTGACCTTTTGACTGTAACCACTTATGGAAATAGCGAATAAAAGAAAAATAGAAATTTTAAAGGCGTTGATTTTCATACTTGTATGTGCTTAAATTTAAATTTGCCTTACAAATATAAGCTAATGCCGATTTAGTTTTTGTTAATAAAAGTTTAATGCTTAATAAATTGGTTTTCAAATCACCAAGTCGTAAAGGCCATCATTTTAGAGACCGAAGAATGCTATTTAACTCCTTTACATCTTGCTGATAACGCGGGTATTTTATTATATTCCTTACGCTATGATTTTCATTATTTGTTATGCCAATTCCGGCTGTTTCCTGAAATGGAGACCCCATAATTAAGCCATTTAAAACACAATTGGCAATATATTCACAATGCAAGTCAAATTCAGAAATAGATTTCAGATGTTGTGTAATTACTGGCTTTAAAACTGATTTTTGATTTTCGTGTATTTCTGTCATTGGTAAAAGAAGCAAGAAGAAAACGGGGTCTTTTTCAAAAGCCAGCAATTCATCCAAGGTTAAAAACCATGCTTCAAAATGACCTCCCAAATTACCAATATAAATATCATTCAGAAAAAAATTGATTTCGTATTCCTGAAATTCAACAGCAAAATTTAGATCATCTGCCAGATTACCCGAAATATATCTTGGATTTTCTTCTATTGATTCATAATTAAAAAATATACGCTCCCAATTATAAAAATCTGTTTCATTGGTTTGTATAACTTCAACTGCTTCATCAATATTAATTTCTTCTTTATCATCAAAACCTCTGAACCAGCACAAATAAAACTTCCAGAAAAAGGTATTTCCTCTGATTTCTGCTATAGTTATTTCATTATTCATTCCTAATTGTGTTGTGGAGTCCACATTCTAAAGAACTTGAACATTTTTGGGTACTCTTCTCTGGGTACAAATGCCAAACAAACTTCCTTATTATCCAAAGCCGATTCAGTCAATACAATATTATCTGATTCTTTTTGCGCATTTTTAAATTCTGTTTCAGAAACAACGCAAACTACTTTTTTAAATATTCCGTTGATCCACGTCTGCATATTTTCATTATGTTCGAATTTTCTAAAACAGGCCAGAGAAGCATGTGCAGCTATTACAGGAACAAATTTATCAGGAACATCCTGTTTCATTAAAATATACATTTTCATATTATTCTTTTTTAGGGTTTATCCCTTACTCTTTTACGATTGAGAACCAGCATTATGCTACTAAAATGGCAACAAGCTCATCAATCGAATACTCAAAATAGTTTCCGTTTTTATCTTTGTTTCTTTGAAATAAATTAAGCCTGAATGTATTACAATTAATCTCGAGGAATTTCATAAAATATCTATTTCCGTAAACCGTATTATTATAAAACGTTCTAAAAAAATCTGATGCACTTTTTTGATCCGGTTCTTCGAAAGTTTTTAATCTTCTTACTATTTCATAAACTTCTTCTCTTGTGATCATTTTTACTTTTTCCGGCTCTGGTAAGGAAATATCGAACGCCAGATTCTCAACACCGTCTTCTTCCCACCATTCCCACAAATTAAATTTTGACATATCTTTACCCGTCATTAAATGCAGTCTTTCTTCGAGCTTTTTATATGCTATATTCTCTTGATCTCCATTTTGGTCGCAGTAATCTGTATAATCCAAAATTAATTTTAATACTCGGGGATAACGATTTTCTGCAACGTCAAATTGAGGTTCTATTTCTTTTCGTAATTCCACTTCTTCTACTTTATAAATTACACTTCAACTTTAAACGGATAAGTAAAGTCTGCCGTATAATCTGGTTTTTCTACAGAAGATTTCAATACAAATTCAAAAGTAGGTTCCATACTTTCAAATTCTTTCATTTCACCAGAAACCGTTTCTATTTCCGTTAGCTGCTTGGTTAATCCGGCTAAAACAGAAACGGTATACCAGCCATTTGGCAATTCGATCGTCGCATTTTTGAATTTCTTTAATGCTTCGACTGTAGCTTCTGTAAAATTTCTTAGATAAGGGATTGTGTAAAGATAAATTCGTCCGTTGACTACTTTTAGGCAATATCCGCCGCGCTGATGCTGAAGCTGGTTTTCCGGTTTTAGAAGCTCCGGAGTTTCAACCGAAAGATTGAAGTAGATGGTATACGGATGATTTTCGATTCCTATCATCGGTACAATTACTCCTTGTTCTACAACCTGATCACCGGTTTGCTCAGTGGTGAACTCCGTTAATAAATCATCAGGTAAATCATATTCAATTTTATATTGCAATAAATAATCAGGATCACCTAAAATAAAATAATCCATTAAATCATTTAATACTTCGTCGAATTTATATAATAACATCTTGCCTTTTTATATTATTTTGAATCATCCCAAACTCTCATATCAGGACTGCACCAACCTGTAATGATATCTAACACGTCATACGCCTTATTCTGCAGGTTTTCATTCTCTGAAAGCTTCTCAGCCAAATCCTCAACTAATCTTTTTGCAGTTTCTTGTTGCCCTCCTGAATTTTTATAGAATATTAAAAAAATTTGAACTTTTTTTGAAAAGCCTTGTCCCTGCTCAATTTCTTCGCGTATGTTTTTTAAAAATTCATTGTCTGTCATACATCTGTTAACTTTTACAATTCTCCCCGTAAAGATGACTCCGTGCAATCTCAAAATTTATAATGGCTGTTTTCCTGGAAAGGTTAGTTTTCTGCCATTATATTTAAATTATTAACAAATTTGAGTATCTCCATATTATCCATTTTAGTCAGGGATAGAATTCCATTCTTATTCACGTTTATTCCATTTATTCTGAAACAAAATTCGTTTCCTTCTCTGTCCGTTAAGGTGATATATTCAATAGTATCATCTGAATTATTCTGACAGCTATGTGAAATCGTATATCGATACATTACTTTAAAAACATCGTTGACATAATTGTAAACTCTTCCATCCTGACTAAATACCCACTTTGTACTTCGGTTTGCGTCAACATACCAAGTTCCAATGATTTTTTTAGATGATGGATCTTCACTTTGGTTACTTCCAGTCATGGGAATTTGCAATAGCAACAGCAAAATTAAAAGTAGCTTTTTCATATTTTCTAAGATATGTTAGAGTTTAAGATTTATTATTGGGTCGTATTTATTTCTTACAAAAATAATTTAAGTTACTTGAATTATCTAACATGCAACATGCAATTGTATGTATTAATTAATCATTTTAAACTTTTATTAATCGTCGTATCCCTCCTCATCATCGTATGAAAGGTAAGACCAATCAATATCTAGACTGTCTATCAGATCATCAAAACGATCGGGATCATTTGTTCCTATAAAAACTGCGACACAATTATTCTCTTTATCAAAAGACAGACTGATAAGATCATAAAAATCATCTGTATAAACTTTTTGATTTTTTCTGCTAATCTCTGGTAGTAAAGTAAAATTATCTTCGACAAAATCGACCGTCTGAGAATCAACTAAACCCAAAAAATTTCCGTTATACGGTAAGCCACCTAAAGTTCCGTTATAAACAGCCATTAGTAAAAAGAAATTTTCAGTTGTTTTGGTTTCAATCATCCAGTCTGGTTTTTCAATAGTGTCATACTTTACCCAAATTGGCGGATTATCTAATTTTAAATCTTCTTTTCTGATTCCCCAAAATGCCACAACCTGATTTTCTTCATAAAAAACTAAATATTGATCATCTGAAAATCCAATCTCGTGATCAGGTTTCAAAAGTCTGTTGTGCGAATAATTAAGATTTTCATGTTTCCCTAATTCAAGATAATATTCTTTAAGTTTTACAGGAAGCACGATATCTAATTTCTTTTCTAGTACTAAAACTTCACTTTCTGAAAATCCAAAATTTTCATATTCTGAAAGATTATAAATGTGTTTGATTTTTTGAATATTATTCATTAAAATTTATGTTTGATAAGTTGATAATGGTCACTTGAAGATGTATGGAGTCTGTAACTACGCGATCAATGATTTATTTCTCACAGAAAAACTCCAACTGCCTGAAAACCGGAATCAAAGATTTTCCTTTTTCAGATAGCGTATATTCGATATGAAGAGGTTTCTGTTTAATGATGTTTTTATCTAAGATCCCAAAATCTTCGAGTTCGCGAAGTGCTACTGCGACAGATTGTTTGTTAGCTCCTTTGATGTCTCTTAAAAGTGAATTGAAACGCAAAGGACCATTAACAGCCATTAAAAAAATCTGCGGTTTCCATTTTCCTGACAGCAATTTTAGAAGTCCCTCTGCAGGACATTTATTTTCTTTTACTGATTTATTTTCTGTAGTCATATTTTTTAGACTAATTGACTTATGATTAAAGATGAGCGAACTTTGCAGTAAAATTATGAAATTAAAAAACCGAAGCGTAAATTTAAAAGTATTATTTATGAAAAGGTTCTACCTATTATTAATTCTGATTTATAGCTTAAACTGTCAATCGCAAATAACTTCAAAAATGAACCAAAACAAAACTAATCCGTTATTGTGCGATCCGGTAACCGGAACATGCGAAATGCCAGCTGTGGAAGGATTAAATGAAAATGGTAGTATAACAACAGAAAATAAACCGGTAAAAATAGTCTATTATACAGATCCTATTTGTTCTTCGTGCTGGGGAATTGAACCGCAATTGCGAAAGCTAAAACTAGAATATGGCGCCTATATCGATATTGATTACAGAATGGGCGGTTTACTGCCTGATTGGTCTTACAACAGTGGTGGAATAAGCAAACCGGCAGATGTAGCACATCATTGGGATGAAGCAAGTTTACATTACCAAATGCCTATCGACGGAAATGTATGGCTTGAAGATCCTATGGATTCTTCTTATCCGTCTTGTATTGCGGTAAAAGCAGCACAAATTCAGGATAAGGATAAAGCGGTAAAATTTATGCGGATCCTTCGTGAGAAATTGTATCTCGAAAAGAAAAATATCGCAAAATGGAAGAACATTGCCCAAGCTGCTCAACTTAGTGGGTTGGATGTAAATCAATTAAAAACGGATTACGACGACAATGCTGAAAATCTTTTTAAAGATGATCTGAATTATGCGAAAACACTTGGCGTAAGAGGATTTCCTACTCTGTTTTTTTCTGATGGAAGTAATAATCAGCTAACTCTTTATGGTTCTAAACCTTATGTTTCTTATGAAAACGCTTTATTGGCTTTATACCCTGAAGCAAAAAAGAAGCATTTTATAAATGAAAATCCGTTATCACTTTTTGAAATTTATCCCACTTTAGCACCCAAGGAATATGCTGTTATTCTGGATACATCATATGCTGAAGCATCAGCTATTTTAGAAAAATTATTCGAACAGGGAAAATTAGATAAAAAGTCGATTAAAAACGGTTCTCTTTATAGTAGAAAATAAGCTAAAATTAAAAGTCGTAAAGATATTTCTTTGCGGCTTTTGATTATAACGCAGACTTCTGAATCTCATCGAGAATCATCTCTGCTACTGCATCGACAGCCTGATCTACAATACTGGCAGGTTTACCGCTAAAAGTAAAATGTCCGGCGATTTCTTTATCCGGAAAAATGATGTGAACAAATATAGTTCCCACAGGTTTTTTGGGTGTTTCGCTTCCTCCGGGCGTTGTTAGTCCGGTTAAGGCAACGCAAAGATCAGATAACACATAACGATGAAAATTCTGTGCCATTAACCTGGTGACTACTGGAGACTCTGCAGTATTTTTTTTAATTGCTCCATGGGGAATCAGGAGTAAATCTTCTTTCATTGAGGCGTGATAACAAACCATTCCTCCTATCAGGATCTTTCCTGAATCAAAAACTGTCGAAAACTCATAATTCAGTTTTCCTGCCGAAGCACTTTCCACAAAAGTAATCGTCCAGTTCTTCTTTATTAAAGCCTGACAGCAGGCAATAACCTTTTCTGAAGCCATAGTATTTCGTATTATATTAAACCTTACTTTATTCTCCCGTTTGATAGTGCGGCGCATCTACGGGTTTCGATTGCGAAGAACCTTTTTGCCGTAAAAAAACAGACAACACGATGATCGCAAAAACCGAAAGAAACTCACTTTGCCAGTTTTGAAAGGATTCAAACCAAAAGCGTGATTCTCCTAAATAGTTCATTAAAGAGAGTGGAGGATTTCCTTTTAACACGTTCGCTGTATTTTCATCTTTAAAACTTCCATAAAAATGAAGAAAAAAAGAAACAAAAAACAACAGGAATAAACTTACTGTGAGTGAATTTTTATAAAGCCATAACCAAGTTCCTCCTTTTCTAACGGGCCAGGGTGCGTCTTTTCGCTGTGCAGAAGGTTCTCGGTCAACTTCTTGTTCTCCATCAAAACCTTTGGATTCTGAGGATCCTTTTTGTTTGAGAAAAATAGTCAGCCATACTAATAAACCCATTTGCAGAAACTCACTTTCCCAATTCTCAAAAGTCGCTTCAATAAAATGTCCGGTCGTAAGATAATTACTCATCGTAACGGCATGTCCGCCATTTTCTATAAGCTCTTTGTTATATTCTTCTATACCAAAAATTATCTGACCGAAAAAAGCCGCGATAAAAAGCAACAGAAACACAATGGATAAACTGTTATGGTAGAAAAACTTTTTCATTTTCTTGGTGGTTAGAAATTACACTTTCTGAATCTTTTGGTAATCATATTTTAAACACATAGAAACTCAGATTTTATTTAAGGCAGGTATTTTTAAATTCTGTCTTTGTTTCTATGTGTTTAGTTTTAATAAATGTGGATTATTGTTTTTTTAATAATTCTTCTCTTTCCCAGAAACGGTGTCTTCCCATTGCTTTTATAAAAGAAGTAGCCAAAGCTTTATCTCCTATTTTTTCACTGGTTAAAATTCCCGCATCTTTATGAAAATCATCTTTTAAAGGAAGAACCTGAACGCCCTGACCTTCAGCAGCAATAAACTTACAATGGTGGTAAGCATCTTTTATAAATTCTCCTACTTCTTTCTTGTTTTTAAGGCTTAGAATTCCTTTTCCGGCGGGAATAAATACTGCATCAAACAATACTGATGCAGCAATAAGATAACTCTGATCTACCGGAATTTCCAATCCTTCTTCTGAAACAATTGTTCCTAAATGCGACGCAATAATTACAGCTTTTGCTCCAGCTTCTTTCAAGGCCAGTTTCATTGTTTTTATCGAATCGGCATTGACACCTTCAGCACATAAAAAAGCAACTTGTCTGGTCGCAATTGTATTGGATATTGTTGGATTCTTTAACATGCTCAAAGCATCAGAATTCTTTATGGATTGTTTCACTTCTTTAGGCTCATGTTTTCCCTCATCATCAGCTCCCACTCCATGATTGATAGGTTTTTCGGGCGTAGCGGGCACTTTCATTCCTAAAGCTTTACCCACTTTTGCAGCCAGATTATTATCGATTTGTGCAATCAAACCTAACATACGCTCTCTAATGGCTGCTGTTTCTACTTTACCTAATTCAAAAGACAATGCGTCGCCAATATGATTTTGCTCTATTGGTGTCTGACTGTTGAAAAAGAGTTTTGCCTGACTAAAATGGTCTGAGAAACTCTCGCTTCGCTCACGGATCTTCTGTGCGTCGATTCTCTCGTTAAAACTACTAAAACCTCCTTCATCAATTTTTGCCTGAAACGGACAACCACCGCCTAATGAATTTGGATGATAACTCACACGTCCGGTTGGAATCTCCTGACGCATGTGTCCGTCACGCTGATTGTTGTGCATAGGCGCAACGGTACGATTGATAGGGATTTCATGAAAATTTGGGCTTCCCAATCTCGATAATTGTGTGTCTGTATACGAGAACAATCTTCCCTGCAATAACGGATCATTTGAGAAATCGATTCCGGGAACGACATGTCCGGGGTGAAAAGCCACCTGCTCTGTTTCTGCAAAAAAGTTATCCGGATTTTTATTCAGCACCATTTTACCAATGATTTGTACGGGAACTAATTCTTCGGGAACCAATTTGGTTGGGTCTAAAAGATCAAATTCGAATTTATGCTCATCGGCTTCTGGAATGATCTGCGCTCCTAATTCCCATTCCGGGAAATTGCCGCCTTCAATCGCTTCCCACAAATCCTGTCTGTGAAAATCAGAGTTTTTTCCCGATATTTTTTGTGCTTCGTCCCAGGCAACGGCGTGCGTTCCTAATTTAGGTTTCCAATGAAATTTTACAAAATGAGATTCATTATTTTTATTGATCAGCCTGAAAGTATGTACTCCAAAACCTTCCATCATTCTTAAACTTCTCGGAATCGCCCTGTCGCTCATCACCCACATAATCATGTGCATGGATTCCGGCATTAGCGAAATAAAGTCCCAAAAAGTATCGTGCGCAGAAGCTGCCTGAGGCATTTCGTGATGTGGTTCAGGTTTTACGGCGTGTATTAAATCCGGAAATTTCATGGCGTCCTGAATAAAAAATACAGGCATATTGTTTCCTACCAAATCATAATTTCCTTCCTGTGTATAAAATTTAACCGAAAATCCACGTACATCACGCGCCAGATCAGTTGAACCTCTTGAACCGGCAACGGTAGAAAAACGTACAAAAACCGGAGTTTTGATACTTTTATCATTTAAGAAACCCGCTTTGGTATATTTTTCCATCGAATCGTACAATTCAAAATAACCATGCGCGGCAGAACCTCTTGCGTGAACGATTCTTTCTGGAATGCGTTCGTGGTCGAAGTGGGTAATTTTTTCCCTTAAAATAAAATCCTCTAATAATGACGGACCTCTTTCGCCCGCTTTTAGGGAATTGTTATTGTCATTAATTTTCAATCCCTGATTTGTTGTCAGGAATTGATTGTCGGCATTTGATTTATTGACTTCTAAATCTCTTTGCTTTTCATCAGCATGATCCTGACTTGGTTTTTTTGAATTTTTCATTTTTTTGATCGTTGTTTAAGATTTTTAAATAGTTAAAAAAACAGCCTTTCTAATTCTCTTTGTAGTTAAATATTGGAGATTATCAACTGTAACAAGCCTGACAAATGTAGTTTACAATGCAAACAACAGCTTACATGATTTAATTCAAATATTACATTATAAACTACTGTTAATTATACAATTAGATTTTATTTTTCTGTAAGGAATTCAGACATCTTATGAAGTAGATTTGTATCTAACGAACCGTTAAAAAATTACTATCATGAAAAATACAGATCAGAAAAACAGCAGTACGGCAACTTCAGGTGCAAAGTCAGTGGATAAAAAAATAGACAAGAAAGAAACCTCTCCAAAAAGAGAAGTAAAACATAATCCGAACGACGACAAGAAGCCTTCGGTAAAAAAATAATTAATTATAAAGTATACTAACTATGGAAAATCAAAACAATCAAAATTACGATCATCAAAATCGTGATTTTAATCAGGACTTAGATACTCTTATTGATAAAGAAAACGCCAATCAGGACAGCAAATATCATAATCAGGAGGATTTTATAGATGATGTCAATCATCAGACAAACGATTATAACCGCAATGAATTAAATCCGGGAGAAGAACCTATACTTAACGGAGAGGATCAGATTACAAATGATGAAGAGGATGAAGATCCGGATGATGACCATGACAATGATCAAGAAGACCTGAAAGACATTGAGGAAGATTTAGACGAGGTGTCACACGATCCTTTTCCAAGCACGAATCCCGGAAATTTCTAGCCATTATGACATATTTTAATTAGATAACCTTTAAAGATTTGAACTTAACGGTTATTTTTTGTAAATTCAATTTTGATATGAAATTTTATAATAAAAAAGTAAAACTATATAATTTTTCTAATTGTGAATGAAGTAATTTTAAATTATTGGTTTTAAACAAATTAAAATCGATTAAGAAAAAGTATTTGTATCATGGATATCACAATTCAACTCGTCTGGTTATTTGTTCTGGCTATTCCGATAGCCTGCATCAGCTGGACTGTTACGCATGAAGAAATATTTAAGGAACCTCGTGAATGGTGTGTAAAACATTCTAAAAATGACAGGACTATACTGTCCCGAAAGGTTTTTTATCTTTTTACCTGCGAATATTGTTTTAGCCACTACGTAACAATTGCCTTCTTGATCCTTTGTAATTATAAACTTTTGCTAAATGATTGGCGTGGCTACATTTTGGCAGGATTTTCGCTTGTTTTTATAGCTAATGTATATATGAGCCTTTTTGCCTTATTAAGACAAGCTATTAAAAAAGAAAAAGTAGAAATCGAAAAAATAGAGAACGAAACAGATAGTGAAAAGCTATCTACATAAAGAAAGTACAACTAAATAAATTAAAACTCATGGAAAATTTAAATTTTATAGATCCACTATTGCACGGAATTACACCCGAAAAAACAAACAACAAAATACCTAACCTTTCTGCTAAACAACTGGCTTGCGCGGGAGTAAGTTCTCTTATAGTGGGCGCTGTTTTAAAGAAAGCGGGACAAAACAAAGCTGCAGCTCTTATAGGCGGACTTGCTTTACCATTCTTAGCTTCAGCGGCTTACAAACAATTTACAAAAGTTTCTAAAGCAAAAAAAGAGCTTACAGATAGTAGTGGTATCGAATACAATCACTAACTTAGTGCTTCAGATTAAAACAAACAATCACACAAAGAAATATTGGTCAGTCAGGAATTCCCGAATTATGCTACATCATCAGCTATAAAGATTCGTGAATTCCTGGCTTTTTCAATTTTTTGACAATAAAAAAAGCCTAATATTTTAGGCTTTTTTGCATTTTTTAAAATTCAGTTTTACATTATTTTTTTACCGGATTTTTTATGGTATCCAAGTGAACGGGATTTGCCGTAGGATCTGAAACTACTTTTGTAGTGTTAGGCTGTTGCTTTTTTCCTAAACTTGCTTTTTGAACCGTGTTTTTATTTTTAGGGTGTTCAACATTTTTTATTGTATCAACATGTAACGGATGAGCTGTAGGATCTGATACAATCTTGGTAGTATTGACTTGCTGTTTTTTACCCGTTCCTAATTTTTCAGACTTGCTTTTCTTAGCAACAGCCTGATTCTTTACTGTATCAATTTCTTTTGGATTCGCTGTTGGGTCTGATACTATTTTGGTGGTATTCTTTTTTTGTGACGTTTGCTGGGCCATTACGGTTCCTGTAAAAAGGACCACGACACAAGCTAAAAATAAATTTTTCATAATGTTTGATTTTAAATTAATAATGGGGTAATTACATCAACCAATTTCAATTTAAAGCACACATCTGAATCACCTACTTCAATCAAAATCAATTTATAAGCGCATATTAGTCGGATTATTTTATTTCTATATTTCCTTCGGCCCAATTCAGGGCTTTATTGAAATCCAGCTTTTTGAAACCTTTGAATTCTCCGGGAACCACAAAACTAAATCCGTTAGTAAAAGTGATTATTTCTTCAGAGTCGGTAACGATAGCTGCTCTTTTCCATTTTCCGAGATGTTTTAATCCAAGTAATGCATCCTGCAGCCATGCTCCGGCAGTAAAATTCTGAATATCGGTATCTAAAACCAATAAAAAATTGATTTCATTGGTTTGCTTTACCAGATGTTCTACAGCAGGAACAACGGCTGTTAGAAAATCTTCTTTCGTTACTTCTGCTAAAGCTCTAAAAGCTACAATATTGTCTGTAGTGTCAATTTGATGTATCATTTTATTTTATTTTTTGAGTTGTTGCTAAGGGTGTTTTTATTCTGTTGATTTTCAACACATAATATAAAAACAACTCTCAAATTTAATTCTAGAATGGGTTTTAAGTGTTATATCTTCTCAATGGATTTTTATAGAATTTGAAGATTGTTTTTTTGAAGGTTCAAAGAGACAGAGTTGCAAGGGGCAAAGGTTTGTAAATTAAGATACAAATCTTATTTTATGTAGCTCAATGGCTTAGATAAAAAAAGCCTGCTTCTTTCGAAACAGGCTCTTGTAAAAAAAATAAACTAACACAAAACTTTAATTGTAACCTTCGTTTTGTTTGAACACTTTTTGATCGATAACCGTTTGTGGAATTGGAAAAGCTCTTCTAAAGGGTTGAGAAGCAGCTTTTGCAGTTCCTGGTAAATCAAATTTTCCAAAACGAATACTTTGAGGTCTTCTTTGTAATTCCCAGTACAATTCGAAGCCTAATTCTTTATATAATTGCTGTGAGTCTAAAGACGTAAGGGCTTTTCCCGGAGCATTTGCAAATAATGATTCTCTTTTTCTGCTTGTACGCAATTTATTAAGATCGATCATGGCAAGACCTGAATTTCCTTTTCTAAAATAAGCCTCAGCTCTCATGGCGTAAATTCCACCTAAACGGAATAACGGAATATCCACATTACTGTTACCATTTCCTCCTTCTGGATCAAATTCATATTTAAAAACACGAGCTCCCTGATTGATTTCGTTTTGAGCAAAAACAGATTTAGTAGGGTCAGCAAATGTTAAGGTTGGAGTAAAATTCATCCTTGTACCGGTACTTTTTTCCATTACTAATGGAGAAACTTTGATACGGTTACCTACCATTTCAAGAGATCCTGAAGCGAGTAATATTGGTCCGTATTGAAGTCCGGCCTGAATTCCTCTGTTAAAATGGAACCATGGCAATGCCGGGCTGCTTTTAGGTACAATGTCCGTTGCAGGAACACTTACATCTGTTCCGTCGTTCATAAACCAGGTACCATCAGCATATTGGTAATGCTGCTCGAATCTTGGATCATCGTGATTGCCATCCCAGGTTGCATAAAATTCCGGAGTTGTACACGCCGCATTTGTTCCTCTGTTTGCAGCAGATGTTCTCTGGTTACGCTCCATACACACATAAGCAAAACTGTTTGAACCATTACGGATATAATCTATTTTTTGAGAAATGGCGAAAATAAGTTCTTTACCATTCTCGTTATCTCTCGCAAAGTTTTTGAAGAAATCACTTTCTAAACTGTATTTTCCTGAATCGATTAGTAATGATGTATAATAAATAACGCGGTCCATATCTGTTCCTGTGCTTCCTGTTACTGCAGGCTCATTAAAATTGAATGCTGATGAAGCATTGTAACGGTCTTTAAATACAGCGCGATTCAAATACATGGTAGCTAAAAAAGCATAAGCGGCTTGTTTTGTAAATCTTCCGTGGTGTGTTCTTTGTGTACCAATGTCAGCTAAATTGGGTATTAAAGCTTCAACATCCGTGATTAATTGGTCAATCTGAGTCTCTGCTTTCAAAATTTGCAAAGGCGCCTCTACATTCAGCGGATCTCTAAATGGTGCTTGTCCGTAAAGATCTAATGTTGTGTAGGTATAATAAGCCAAAAGCGCTTTGGATTCGGCCAGAAATAATGCCTTTTCAGGAAAAGTACTTTCTTGCCCTGACTTAATTGCAGTCAAAGAACGTGTGATTCCGTTGGTCAGTAAATCCCAGTTACCCACTATAATCGCATTGCTGGACGTCCATGTAAATTCGTGCATGTCTCTCCATTTTCCACCGTCTCCCCAGTCACTTCCGCGCGTTGGTAAAATAGCTTCGTCTGTTGTATATTCCTGCATGGCAAAAACAGCACCGTGATCTGTAAAAGTTCCGTCTCCAAGCCTGTCATAAGCTGCAGCAAGTGCGCCTGCAGGATCTGTAGCGTCAGTTCCCAGTTTTTCATCTAGTACAACTTCATCAAGATCTGTACAGCTGTTTAATAGAAAAATAAAAGAGAATATTGTTAAAATTTTTATGCTAAAAAATGTCTTTGTCTTCATGTTTTATAATTTTAAAGTTGCTCCGAAACTGAACGTTCTCGAAGTTGGGTAACTAGCGTAATCAATACCAATAGATTGGTTTCCTCCGCTAGATTTCGGGCTGTTGATTAAAGGATCGTAACCTGAATAATGAGTAATGGTAAGTAAGTTTTGCCCTGTAATATAAAGTGTTAATCCGTTTAACCAGTTGACACCTTTCAAATCAAAATTATAACCAATACGAGCGGTATTCAATCTGATGAAATCTGATTTCTCTAAGAATAATGTTGATAAAATTGGCGAGTTTGCCGCATTTGCCCCAGATTCATAATAATTTGTTGCCACATTTCGGTCAGATGCAAGATTGTTGATGTTCAATGCATTCAGTCCTGTATTGTTCAACAAGTAACCTCCTGTTTGCCCAATGATAGAGAATGAAAATGTAAAGTTCTTGTATCTCATATCACTATTAAAACCGTAGTAAAATGTTGGCAAAGCTCCTTCGATAATAATTCTGTCGCTGTTATCAATTTTACCATCTCCGTTTTGATCTTTAAAAATGTTACCGCCTTTACTGTCAAATCCAATATGTTCTAACAAATAGAAGGAACCAGCTGCGTAACCACTTTTGTAAATATTTGCATTTACTCCGGATTGTCCAGGCCCTGAAATTGTTCCTGTTAAGATTTCTGAAACCGGTAAGTCTTCAATTTTATTTTTTAATGTTGCACCGTTCATATCGATGTTCCATGTAAAATTCTTAGTATCCACTAATTTTGAACCTAACATAAACTCAAAACCTTTGTTCACGATTTTCCCGTCGATATTGGTCCATACAGTCGTAGTTGGTTTTAAAGGACTTGAAGGAACATTTAAGATGGCGTCTGTAGTGGTTTTATTGAAATAATCAAGAGTTCCGTACAATTTGTCACCCCATAAATTAAAATCTAATCCTAAATTGAATTGTGTCACCACTTCCCATTTTAAATCAGGATTTGCTGTTCTGGTTACAGAAACTCCGTTTACCAGATTCAAATCATCGTATAAATAATATCCATCAGGACCGGATAGCGAATAACTTGCCTTAGTCAGTTTGTTCTGAACTTCCTGATTTCCTGTTTGTCCCCAGCTCGCTCTTAACTTTAAGTTGTTGATTGCTGTTACATTTTCTAAGAAATTTTCTTTAGAAATATTCCATCCTAATGCAGCTGACGGGAAATAACCGTATTTGTTATTTTCACCAAAACGAGTCGAACCATCTGCTCTCATCGAAGCTGTCAGAAGATATTTATTGTTGAAAGTATAATTGACTCTTCCAAAGTAAGACTGCAGTTCATTCTCCTGAGCATAACCATTGGTTCCGGACTGTATTCCAGTAAACCCGGGATTAATCGATGGTTTGATACCCGCTCCCTGAGCAGCAATTCCGTCAATACTGAAACTTGTTCCTGATCTTTCAAACTTTTGATAAGAGAAACCACCTAAAACCTCTAATTTATGTTTTTCCAGCAATAAATTATAAGTCAGATAATGCTCAATTAAAGAGTTCTTAGAATCTAAATTATTCTGAACGTATTTTCCTTTTGGGTTCAAATCCGTTACGTTTGGATAAATGGTTGTGTTTCTTTCAGCTGTAGAACGGTCGATACCAATGTTTAATTTGTATTCTAATCCGTCAACTATTCTTAATGAAGCTTCAAGATTTCCTAAAACTCTCAGTGTACGGGTCTGATCCTCATAGATACTCAATAAGTAAGCGGGATTGTAATGCGCATTCATGTTAAAGTTGGTAAACTTTCCGTTAGCATCATAAACTGATCTTGTTGGGTTTGCCATTAAAGTATGGACAATCAACTGACCGTTTGAACCTCCGTCATCACTAGTAGGAACTCCGTCATCTTTGGTTTCACTAGCCGTAAGATTCACTTTTACTTTTAAACGTTTGTTATCCAAAAACGATTCAGCAGCATTAATTCTACCCGACATACGTTTGAAATTACTGTTACGGATAATACCTTCCTGATCCATTTGTGCTACAGAAGCATAATAGTTTCCGGATTCTGTTTGTTTAGAAAAAGACAATGCATTGTTTTTTGTAACTGCCGTTCTGTAAATTACATCTTGCCAATCAGTATTTCCGCCATGATCAAAAGCTGGTTCTTTGATAGCGCTTCTGTATTGAGACGCGCTTAAAACATCGAGTTTATTAGCAACAGTAGATAAACCTGTGTAGGTATCAAAAGTTAAAGTTCCCTCGCCTTTTGATCCTTTTTTAGTGGTAACCAAAACAACTCCGTTCGATCCTCTTGCACCGTAAATCGCTGCTGCAGAAGCGTCCTTAAGAACGGTAATCGATTCGATATCACTGCTGTTCAAAAAGTTCAAAGGATTTTTTGCTGATGAAGCTCCAAAACCAACGTTGCTTCCTGAAGGGCTCACGTCATCATTTGCCAGGGGAACACCGTCAACAACGAACAAAGGTGTACTTCCGCTTCTGATAGATCCAACCCCACGAATGGTTACGTTTACTCCTGCTCCCGGTTCTCCACTTGTGCTTACAACACGAACTCCGGCCACTTTTCCCTGCAATAAATTATCAGGCGAAATCGTCACTCCCTGTTTAAAATTTGCTGCTTCAAGTTGTGTAACTGCTCCGGTAACATCTTTTTTAGATTGTTTACCATAACCTACAACCAAAACCTCATTCAACTCTGCTGTATTAGGCTCTAACTGAATTGTCATAAAACCATTCTGAATCGCAACTGTTTTAGTTTTATAACCCATGTACGAAACTTCGATCGTTTTACCCTCACCAACCGTAATTTCAAATTCTCCGTCAAAATTAGAAACCGTCGAATTTGAAGAACTCGTTTCCATAACCGTTGCTCCGGGAATTGGCACTTTGTTTTCATCAAGAACTTTTCCTTTTACCTTTACTCTTACCACTGCATTATTGCTGACAGCTTTAGGTGAACTTGTTTTTTGAATTAAAACTAATTTGCCATTTATATTGTAATTGAAATTGGCTTTTTTAGAAAGATCACTTAAAATTAAAGCAATCGATTCATTGGTATAATTTACTGTATAAGTGGTATTATCTGCAATAATGGCTTGTCCATAACTAAATTTATAGTCCGTTTGAGCACTTAGCTTTGAAAATATAGAAACAAGTGTAGCTTTTTCTATTTTATTTTTTACTTTTGATTCTCCAGGGAAATTAGTTTTACTGTAACCGCTTTGCACGGCCAGTAACGCTAGTACTAAAAAGACGATTCTCTTTAGATTTAAATAGGTAAGTTTAAAATACATGATTTAAGTTATTGGTTTTTTTACGATACTTAATTATAAATCGCAGTTGTTCTCAGCAACTGCTTTTTTTGTTTTTAATCTACTTTTACTATTTCGCCATAAACTTTGAATTTTAGGTTTGTGATGTAATTAATTTGTTGTAAAACATTCTCTAATGATGCGTCCTTCTTTATGAATACCGTTAATGGTGTTGCTAATACGTGTTCATTATTGTACTCAAATGAAACTCCGTATTTATATTGTAAAATCGTGATAACCTGCTGTAGTGTAGTTTGATTCAGCGTTACATCTGTATTGTACCAATTGACCAAAAATGCTTTATCTGCTTGTTGTTTGGTCAGTTTATGAGATTCAAACAAAGCTTCTTGGTTGGGAACCAAATCAACGCTTTGTCCTTTTCCGGAAACATTTACTTTTCCGGTTACAACAATAACTTCGCATTTTGATTTTGAAAGCTGAATGTGAAATGATGTTCCCACAACTCTGGTTTTAATATCTCCCGAAGTAATGATAAAAGGATGCTTTTTATCTTTGGCAACTTCAAAAAATGCATTTCCTTTTAATAGAGAAACTTTTCTCTCTTCTCCCTGAAATTTTTCAGGATATTGAAATAATGAATTTGCTGCCAGATAAATTTTCGAGCCGTCACTTAATTGGATAGATTTGGGGGTATCTGACGTTTTAAATGATAATTGCTTTTCGGCTATAACAGTTGGTTTGAAATAAATTCCTAAACCAACAAGAAAAAGAATACTGGCAGCTGCCATATATTTTAAATAAGGATTGAAGGTTTTCTTCTTTCCTATTCTAAGTTGAATATTTTCATATATATTTTGAGAAACTTCATCAGGATTTCCCATCGAAATTTCATTCCAACTGGAATTTTGATATTCGTTTAAAGCAAAATCATTCAGTAAATTTTCTTCTGCCTGAGATGTTTTATTTCGGGTGCTTTTATCGACAAGATATTCTAAACTATGTTTGATCCTTTTTATCATAATACTTATTATTACCAGTAAGTACCAGAAAGGCGAAATCGTACTATCGGGAAATATTATGAAACCGTTAACAGAAAGTTATCTTAAAACTTTTGATTCAAAATGATAAATGGAGCAAGCCAGGCAAGGTCTTTCAGGCCTTCTCTCAATTGTTTTAAAGCCGAAGAAATTTGGTTTTTAACAGTTTGTTTTGAGATCCCAAGTTCCTCTGCAATCTGATCAATTGACATGTCCTGAAATTTGTACATCAGTAAAACTTCTTTTCGTTTCTCGGGAAGCTGATCAAGCAAGGTATAAAGTAAATCCATTACTTCAGGATCAATCGAACTGAAATGATCAATAATATAATCTTCGAATTTATCTTCGAGAATCGTCTTGTCGAACCTGTTGTTTTGATAATGTTTGAAGACCTGGTTTTTTACTGCCCTGAACAAATAAGGTTCGATGGCATTAATATTCAAATCGTCTTTTCGTTCCCATAAATCAATAAAAACATCCTGAACAATGTTCTGCGCCAAGTCTTTATCCTGAGTCATCGTATACGAAAAGGCATTGAGCTTTTTCCAGTAATCTGTATACGTTTTTTCAAAAATTTCAGGGTTTTTCATAGCTTCTTTTGGAACTGTTTAGTGATGTAAAATAATAAAATGTTATACCAAACTTTTTTGCCTGAAGGTTATCTTTAAATTAAATAAAGAATTCTTTTGATATAGAAATACTACTATTTTCGGGCAATGTTGACAATCAGGTTGCGATTTCTTTTTTTTTTAATAACATAAAAAACAAATCCTATCTTTACTTTAGTCCTTTCTAAAAAAGGTAATTTTCTTTTGCTGCGTCCTCAGTATTAATAAAAAATTACACTTCTTAAAATCATGAAACAAATTCTGCTTACCTTATTTATTGCCGGCACACTGCATTGCAACAGTCAGATAAAAAACGACAAACTCAAAATCAATCAGCTCCAAGTAATCGGATCACACAATAGTTACCGCCAGAATATTGAACCTGAATTGTACAATCTCATTCAGGCAAAAGATACTTCTCGTTCTCTAAAAGGCCTACAATACACCCATATCTCTCTTACAGAACAATTGAATAAAGGTTTACGAAATCTGGAGATTGATGTTCAGGGCGATACTAAAGGCGGAAAATATGCGCACCCAAAAGGATTAGACCTGGCAAAATCTCAAGCTGCTTATGATCCGAACGCAGAGATGAAAAAACCGGGCTTTAAAGTCTTTCATATGATCGATATTGATTTTAGAACATCCTGCTACACGCTCCAAAATTGTCTTGCCGAATTAAAAAAATGGTCGGATGCCAATCCGGATCACATTCCGGTTTTCATTACGCTGGAACCAAAAGATGACGATAGTTTCTTAGGTACAAAAGCTGAGAAGTTCACGCCTGAATTGTTCGATGCTTTAGACAAAGAACTTCGTAAAGGATTAGCAGATAAAATCATCACGCCGGATATGGTTCGCGGTAAATACACAACTTTAGAAGAAGCTGTTTTACACCACAACTGGCCAACGCTAAAAAAAGCAAAAGGCAAATTTTTGTTTATTTTAGATAACAACGGAGCAAAAAGAGATTTGTATGCCCTTAATCATCCATCTCTAAAAGGACGTGCTGCTTTTATCAATGCCGATCCCGGAAAACCCGAAGCTGCCACTTTATTTAGAAACAATTCTGAGGATCCTCAAATTGCCGATTTAGTAAAAAAAGGTTACATTATAAGAACGCGCGCCGACTCTGACACCAAAGAAGCCAGAGCCAACGATTACAAACATTTTGAAGCCGCCAAAAATTCCGGCGCTCAGGTGATTACTACAGATTATTATTTGCCAAGTACATTTTTCGATTCTCCGTATCAGGTTAAGTATGATGATGGCAGTTATGTGAGGGTGAATCCTATTAATGGAACGGAGTAAGTTTCAAGTTTATTTTTTTTCATGTTTCAAGTTTTGCTTTGTGTGAAACTTGGAACTTATTTATGGCACGCCGATTTAAATGGAATAATGCTGATTTTTTATTCTCATTATATGTCATTTCGAAGCAGAAGAAATCACACTTGTGACTCGACAAAGATTGGCGATTTTCTTTGCGGAATTTCTTGTGTGATTTCTCCTTCATCAAAATGACAAGATTGTGGTTACTGGTTTATAAAATCAGCATAAATCCGTGTCATTCGTGTGCCATTTCTTATTTCAAACTTTTAATTGTTCCTGTTTTCAAATCGACACTAAAATGATCTGCAGGAACTTCGTGCATGAATTTATTGAAGATAATCAGAAACAATCGCATTTGGTTTTGTAATGGTTTTTCTTTTGAATTATCTCCTTTATGATTCTCGAAAAACAATTGAGATACTACTTTGTATTGTTTGGCTCTCAAGGTTCCAACATCAATTAATGCCAATTCATCTGCACTTCTGAAACGATAGAAATCCACCAGAAGATCATAACCTGTCCAATTGAAATCTTGTTTTTTAAGATTGTTCAGGGCCAGAAATTTATCTGTTTTACTTTCTGCTTCTGACCATTCTTTTTTAAAGTTTTCTTTGTCTTTCAACATCACATCAAAATCTTTATCGGATTGAATATTGGCTAAAACCAATAGATCTTCTGCCGAAACATTTAGAATAAAATTCTTGAAAGATTCTGGCCAATCGTCTTTCAGAAAACGTAAACGAACCAATTCCTTTAGATGGAAATCAGTAAAATCATGGTAATTTTTAGTCTTTAAAATATCACTATTCCAAATTCCTTTTGCGTTTTGACTTGCTAAGAATTGATATTCTATTGTATACAAATCAAAAAGTTCATCGTATCGCGGAACTTCATCGATTGTAATGGTTTGAATCTCTACCAGATTATCTTTTTTGATCGTCAGTAATTTATAAGCCGGAATATAGGCTGCCAAAGATGGCGTCTGAATATTCACTAAAGTATTTCCTTTTGCTGTGGTTCTGGTTCCTGTATCGTTAATGTGCATGTGTCCGCCAAAATGAATTTTAAGTCCCGCATCAGCAAAAACCTGTGCGACTTGCTCCACCGGAACGCGATTCAGTTGCCATTTATTCGGACCCAGAAGTTCTTTTATTTCCCCCGAAGCGTCGTCATTAAAATCGATCATCGGAAAATGACTGAAAGCAATTAGTGTCTTGCCTTGTTGTTTGGCTTGCGCCGAAATATCTTCGACCCATTTTATCAGGTGTTTTTTATTCGAAAGTACATTATTATAACCCGTACTGGCTTCAGCGTAACTTTTAGAATCTTTAGGATCTCCATCATTTTTCTTGGGGATATAAACGTTGCCGTCAATGGCAATCAACCAAAGTCCATCAACGGGTTCAACAACATAACTCACATCGGGAACTTCATATCCAGGCGCTACATTATAAACGCGATTCGATAATAAAGCGGCTTGAGAAGCTTTTTCAAAACTATAATTTTGAGACGTATAATTTGAAAAAGGTGTTGCCCAGAATTTATGTTTTTTATTGGGATAAAAGCCAAAGTTTCTCAGATTGTCTGTGATTCCTAAATACCCCATTTTAGTAATATCGGCAGTCACTACTACAGGCTGTTCAATCATTAAATTGGGCGTATACAAACCGTCTTTGCTATAAATAGGCTGACTTTTTCCTTCTTTACCCAGAAAATCTTCTTTACCGGATTGCTGAGCAAATGGGCCAACGGGATCGTGGTTTCCTGTGGTGATAAAAAATTCGATATTGTATTTTTTTCGATATTGATCCAAAATTTTCTCCAGTCCCTTTACATGAATCGGCTGACCATCATCTGTATAATCTCCCGGAAGTGCCACATATTGTATCTTTCTCTTTGCGATATCTTCCAGGGCTGCGATAAAAGCAAAATAGTTTTCATTGAAGATTCGGGTCGAATGCAATTGGGAAGCCATGGTTCGCATCAAAACATATTTACCGGTTTTCGGGTTGAGAATACCTTTATAATCATTGTCTGACAATGTTCCGAATAAATCATGCAAATGAACATCAGATAAAAAAGCAATTTTTGTTCCTTCTAGTTTTTTTTGTTTTTGTGCAGAAATAGTACCGTTACATATAATAAAAAACAAAACGATTAAAGAGGTTGTATATAAAGAGGTAATTCTAGAAATCATAGTTAAGGCTTTTGCAAATGGAAATTGATAAAATGTTTTGCAATGCTATGAATTAAAAGGTGAAGTGCGTTTATGGCAGTGTTATGTAATGATAATTTTTAATGTATTTTAGTCGAAAAGCGGGTAATGCTTTGCAATTAAGTTGTATACAAATGCAAAGTCCGCAAAGCTTTTTTTAATCTGGCTTTGCGGACTTTGCATTTATTAATCGTAATATAAGACAAAAAAATGGCATGCTTTGCGGTTAAATTTGTCAGCTCATTTTAACTTGAAAACCTAAAATTTCAAAATATCTTTTAGTTCTTCGTAACTATTGAAAAGGATTGCTCCTTCTTTTTCTAAATCTTCGTTGTTAAAGCCGTTGGCGAAACCATAGACTTTAAATCCGCCCTGGATTCCTGCTATTACTCCTGCCTTGCTATCTTCAATAACGATACAGTCTTTTACCTCAAATCCCATTTCTTTTGCTGCATGCAGAAAAATTCCCGGTTCGGGTTTCCAGCTCTTAATTTGATACGAACTGAATATTTTGTTTTCGAATTTATCCAGTAAACCCGCGACTTCAAGATTTAGCCTGATTTTATCAACTGGACCGCTCGAAGCTACACAATACGGGATTTTCAATTTATCTAAGAAAGAAACGATACCTTCCATTGGTTTAACCTGTGTTCTGAAAGCTTCAAAACTTTTTTCGCGGTAATCTGATTCAAAATTATCCGGAAGTTTTTTTCCAATAGCCTTTTCAATATGCAGGAAACATTCCTTCAAATTACGTCCGTTAAAATCACGGTACGCATCTTCTAATTTCATTTCAAAACCATATTCGGCTGCCATGGACAACATGATTCCGTTACCAATTTTTTCAGTATCTACAAGAACTCCATCACAATCGAAAATAATACACTTAACTTCCATACTCTTAATTTACATTTTTAATGATCCGTTTTGACCGGAAATGTAAATTACAAAATTATTCTCTAAAGCAAGTTAAATTTTAAAGCGAAGTAGCAATTTTCGACATTATCTGAACAATAAAATCAGCCTGTGCGGGATTTATCTTTTTTAAGGCATGTTCGGTTTGAAACCATTCGGCTCTGTCAACTTCAGCAAAAAATTGCATCTTTCCGGATTTCGGCGGCCATTCCATTTCAAATTCATTGCTTTTTATCAGTGTTACGTCAAGATCAAATTCAAGAGCCCACGCAAAAACTGTTTTCCCCGATTTGAGTTTTACAGGATGAAGTGCAATAAAATCACTTTCTGATTCGCTTTCCAATTTAAAACCCGTTTCTTCATGAAATTCCCGTTTTGCCGCTTCAAGCGGATCTTCATCACCGGTAAATTCTCCTTTAGGAATCGACCAGCTTTCTAAATCTTTATTTTTCCAAAATGGACCGCCGGGATGAACCAGTAAGAAGTAAATTGTTTTATCTGTGAATTTATAAAGAAGGATTCCGGCGCTTTGTTTCATCTGGAGCTGTATTGCTAATTAATATTGTAAATATAGCCAACAATATATTCATTCTCCCCTTTATGTACATATTTACACCTTTTATGTACTTGAGTTTAAGATTTGATTTGTAAATTTAAAAATTCATAAATGTCATAACAATCAAAACTAAAATATTCCTATTTTGAAAAAACATATTTTACTTACCGCAATTCTGGCAAGCAGTTTTGCCATGCAATCTCAAAACAAAATCATAACGATAACCAATTCCCTTTCTGTAGATCGTGAATTCGAAACTGTCGAATTGTCTAAAAAATCTCTTGGATTACCCGCTTCTGCTAAACTGGAAAATTATGCCGTTAAAGAAGTCGGCTCCAATACATTTCTAACCACACAATCTATAGATAATGATGGCGACGCAATAATAGATGTAGTACTTTTTCAACCCAAAATAAAAGCATCATCACATAAAGATTTTGAAGTTGTGGTTGCCGAAAATCCATCAAAACAAACTACCATTAGCTGCTATTCGAGATTTGTGCCGGAACGCACAGATGATTATGCATGGGAAAACAACAAAGTGGCCTTTAGAACTTACGGTCCCGTAGCGCAAAAAATGGTGGAAGAAAATATTGCCGGAGGAACGCTCACCAGCGGAATTGATGCGTGGCTAAAAAGAGTCGAATATCCTATTATCAATAAATGGTATGAAAAAGCGACGAACGGAACCGGAACGTATCACAAAGATACTGGCGAAGGTCTGGATAATTTTCATGTGGGTGACAGCCGTGGCGTGGGCGGAATTGCCGTTAAAGTGGATAATAAATACTATTTCTCCAAGAATTTTATCAGCTGGAAAACCATTACTACAGGACCAATCAGAACGAGTTTTATCCTGACTTATGCCAATTGGAATGCAAAAGGCAATAAAATAACCGAATCAAAACTAATCAGTCTGGACTATGGAAGTTACCTCTCCCGCTTTGAAATTAATATTACCGGAACAAAATCTGTTGCAGCAGGAATAACACTTCATGACAAAAAAGGAACTACGGGAACAAACCTCAAAGAAGGCTGGTTAAGTTACTGGGAACCTATCGATGATTCTGAAATTGGAACCGGAATTGTAGCTCCCAAAAATACCTTAACAAGCTTTGACAATCATATTACTACCGAAAAAGATCTGAGTAATCTGTACGGCAATATCGAAGTCAAAAACAACAAAGCAATTTATTATGTGGGCTTTGGATGGAAAAAAGGAAGTCCGTTTCAAAATCAAAAAGAATGGGAAACGTACTTGAACGATTTTGCAAAAAAGATCAATACTCCGTTGGTTGTTAAGGTGAAGAAGTAGTTTCTATTGCCCGCGGGTTTAACTGGTTAAATCCGTGGGCCAAAACGCTAAGATTTTCTTGCCGGAAAATAATTCTCTTTCAAAATAATTTCGAGCGGAATATAATGGGTATTGGCAACGGTTTCCTGCAAGACCAACTTTTTATACAAATGATTAATCCCCATATAACCCTGCTCTTCCGGTCTTTGGTTGATCAAAAAATCGATTACGCCTTTGTTGAGATATTCGATATTCTCTTTTAGAAGATCATAGCCGATAATTCGGACGCCTTTTATATTATTTTGCTCTAAAAACCTTGCTACAATATAAGCCCGGGAATTAGGAACAAAAACACTGTTTATTCCGGAAAACATCTCTAGATTCAATTGGTCGATTCCGGAATCTTTGATAGTAACTTCTGAGAATTTAAAATTCTGAAGCTCTTCATGATCTTTAAAAAAGGAATAAAATCCATCAATACGCTGCAAATACACCGAGGTACTTTCTATTTCTCTGGTAATTTTAAAAATCAAAATCTGCCTTTCGTTCTTAACCGCAAAACTAATCAGTCTTCCTGCCAGATAACCGCTCTGAAAAGCATCCTGACCTACATAAGCATGCTGGTCATTATTAGAAATATTAGAATCGATCATCACAATGGGCGTGTTTTTCTTTTCATATTCACTTAAAAAGCGAACCGATTCTTCATAAAAAATAGGCGCAAACAACAATGCGTCACAATCAAATTCCAATACTTTTTTGACGGACTCTTTAAACGAACTGATATTAAAATCATAAAAGAAATAATCCAGCACAATTCCGAACTTACTAAATTCAATTGCTGCTTTTTCTATTCCTGCAATTTGGCTTTTCCAATATTCCAGATTTTCATATTGAGGCAAAAAAACTGCAAAATGAAACTTTTTATTCAAAGCAAGATTACTGGCCAGAATATTTCGTTTGTACCCGTATTGTTCTATAATAGCATTTACCTTATCTACATTTTCCTGAGCAACCTGCCCACGATTATGAATAATTCTGTCAACAGTTCCAGGTGAAACGTTTGCTAGTTCGGCAATTTTTTTTATCGTTATGATATTGATGATTTTTAAGTTAATTGATTCTTTAAACCGCTGTAAATTATTATTATTTTTATCAAATATAAGTTGTTATACTTAACTTTTTATATACATTTGTAAAAGCCCGTGTGCGTACACGCAAATATACACATGTGCTGGTAAAAATCACAATATAAGAGCAAATATTATTACGATTTTCGCTTCTAAATAAATTTACGCTTATTTTAACGCAAAATCATACTATAAAATTTAGTTTATTAAATCAATCAAATAATTATTAAACAATTAATTATACCTCTTTATATTAAGAGATACTAAAAGTAGATTCAGAAGATAAAACATACATTTTCAGTAGGATAACAATTAAGCAAAATCATTTTTTAAATAACGCTGACATTTTATTTTTTAATAACTCAACACCAGTCATTTATAATGAATTAAATAAAGTAATACTTAATTGTTTTTAATTAAAAATAAACCATTGCTAAGAGATCATGTGACAGCTGATTTACGGGTCAAAAACCTAATTTTTAAACCATAAAATACACACAAAGAATAAAACATAAAACCAAATAAAATGATTGTAGATTCATTACAAAACGCCGCAAAATATTTCAGTCTTCATCCTAATTTCAAAAAAGCATTTGATTATGTTGATCAAACTGATATTAGTACTCTCGAAGAAGGAGCATTTGAAATTGCGGAAGGATTAAAAGTAATTGTGATTGTTGGCCAAGGCGCAACCAAAGAAGAAAGTATAAAAGGCTTTGAATGTCACGATAAAAATATCGACATTCAGATTTCGATAAAAGGTCCGGAAACTTTTGCCTGGAAACCAAGAGAAAAATGTATTAGCCCAAATGGGGAGTATAGTGACGAAAGAGATGTCCGTTTTTTCCATGATAAACCCGATATGTTTTTTGAATTGCAGGAAAAACAATTTGCCATCTTATTTCCAGAAGATGTTCACGCTGCGATGATAGGCGAAGGAACTCTTAAAAAAATTGTTATTAAAGTAAAAATCTAAAGTATATGAGCAGCATTCAAAATAGCATTGATGTTATTGCAAAACAAGGAATTCTTCCGTTGTATTTTAATACTGATGAAACGATCAGTATTGAGGTGCTGAAAACACTTTACAAAGCTGGAATCAGAGCCGTAGAATATACCAACAGAGGTTCTGAAGCTTTATCTAACTTCAAAAAAATGGTGGCAGCGAGAAACGCGGAACTACCGGGTATGCTTTTAGGAATTGGAACAATCAAAAATCTAGAACAGGCTCAGGAATTTCATACCGCTCAAGCTGACTTTTTTATCAGTCCTGGTTTTGTGCCTGAAGTCGCCCATTTTCTAAAAAGCAAAGAAGTTCTGTACACGCCGGGCTGTATGACGCCAACAGAAATTATCGCAGCCGAAAATACAGGAATAGAACTTGTGAAGCTTTTTCCGGGAAATATTTTAGGTACGGAATTTTTGAGCAGCATAAAAGACATATTCCCTTCCCTGGTCTTCATGACAACGGGAGGTGTAGAAACTACTCACCAAAGCATAGAAAGCTGGCTTTCAGCCGGAGCTTCAGCAGTTGGACTGGGAAGCAAGCTGATCAGCAAAAAACGCATGGAAGAACAGGATTACGAAACAATCGAGAGTGAAACTAAAAAAATGCTCGAAATTATCGAGACGATAAGAAGGTAATTAACTCCTGGCTAAAATTTATATTCACCACAATCATGAACCTCTTTTTAAAATTTAAAAACGTTCTCTATGTGCCGAAAAAATTATAATAATCATAAAATACAATATGGATTCAATATTTAATCTAAAAGGAAAAATTGCGCTTATTACTGGCGGTGCAGGTGTATTAGGAAGCAATTTTGCAAGCGTTTTGGCACAACAGGGCGTTATTACAGGAATCGTTTCTCAATCGATTGAAAAAGCCAATAAAACAGTAGAAGCAATAGAGAAAAATGGAGGAAAAGCTTTTGCGGTTCAGGCAAATGTCCTTAACAAAGAAGAACTGGAAAAAGCCAGGGATTTTATCGCAGAAAAATACGGCCGTCTGGATATTTTAATCAATGCTGCCGGAGGAAATATGCCCGGAGCAACAATCCAGCCGGATCAGGCGATTTATGACATGAAAACGGATGATTTGCAAAAAGTTGTCGATTTGAATATCATCGGAACCATGTTGCCGTCTCAAGTATTCTCAGAACTTTTTGCCAAACAAAAATCAGGAAACATCATCAATATTTCATCGGCATCAGCACAAAGACCTCTAACCAGAGTTGTGGGATATTCCGCTTCAAAAGCGGCAATTGATAATTTTACACAGTGGATGGCGGTTGAACTGGCTTCTAAATACGGCGAAGGAATTCGTGTTAATGCTATTTCGCCGGGATTTTTTATCGGAGAACAAAACCGTGCGCTATTGCTGACTCCGGAAGGAAAACTAACACCAAGAGGCGAAAAAATTATCGAACATACGCCAATGGGAAGATTTGGAACTCCTGAAGATATCGATGGAGCGCTTTTATTCTTATGCAGTGACATGTCTAAATTTGTAACGGGAACGATCTTAAAAGTCGACGGTGGATTTGCCGCTACAAGTATTTAAAATAATCATCAACAAAATAAATCAAAAATGGAACAAACGTTAAGATGGTTCGGACCAAACGATCCAGTTTCTTTACAAGATATAAAACAAACCGGCGCAACCGGAATTGTAACCGCATTACACCATATTCCAAACGGTCAGGTTTGGGATATCGAAGAAATTATCAAACGAAAAGTTGAAATTGAGCACGAAAATGGCGATCCTAAAAAAGGTGCGTCAGGTTTGACATGGTCAGTTGTAGAAAGCATTCCGGTACATGAAGACATCAAGAAACAAACCGGAAATTACCTGCAATACATTGAAAATTATAAAGAAAGCATTCGAAATCTGGCTTTATGCGGGATAAAATGCATTTGCTACAATTTTATGCCGGTTTTAGACTGGTCCAGAACCGATTTAGCGTATGAAACAGCAGACGGATCTAAGGCATTGCGTTTTGATATTAATGCTTTTGCAGCTTTTGAACTGTTTATTCTAAAAAGACCCGGAGCAGAAAATGAATATTCACAGGAACAGATTCAAAAAGCGACAAAATACTTTGAAGCTATGACTGATGCTGACAAAGTAAAACTACAGCAAAACATTCTGGCGGGACTTCCAGGTGCTGAAGAGGCTTATTCTGTAGAAGATTTTCTGATTACTTTAAGCGGTTACAATCATATCGACAGAAAAGCGCTGAAAGAAAACTTATTCTTCTTTCTAAAAGAAATTATTCCGGTTGCCGAGAGCAAAGGAGTTTTGATGGCGATTCATCCTGACGATCCTCCCTACCCGATCTTAGGTTTGCCAAGGGTTGTGAGTACCGAAGAAGATTTAATAGAATTGATGGCTGCAGCCGAATCAAAATCGAACGGGTTCACCATGTGTACAGGTTCATACGGCGTAAGAGCTGATAATGATTTACCGGGAATCGTACGACGTCACGGTGATAAAATGAATTTTATTCACTTAAGAAGTACAGAAAGAGATGCTGAAGGAAGCTTTTACGAAGCCAATCATCTTGAAGGAGATGTTGATATGTACGAAGTGGTAAAAGCAATTGTTGAAGTCGAAAAAAGAAATAATAGCCAATTGCCAATGCGCCCTGATCACGGTCACCAAATGCTGGACGATTTGAATAAAAAAACCAATCCGGGATATTCAGCTATTGGCCGTTTGAGAGGTCTGGCCGAATTAAGAGGGCTTGAAATGGGAATAAAAAAGTCGCTTTAAAAGTTACCGTAAAGCTGCTTTTCTTGCCACGAAGGCACTAAGACGCGAAGTTTTCATTTCAAGTCACCTTTATAAAAGGATTTAAGCGGATTTACGCAGAGATTATTTACAGATTTTTATTAATTAAATCTGCGCGATTTCCCTAAATCTTTTAAAATCTGCGTGAAACAAAAAAATGGCCTCTTTTGCGCCTTCGTGGCAAACTACTAACTAACCAAAAAACCACAACCATGAACCGCCAAACCATTCTCATTTGTTGCAGCCTTTTTGTAAATAGCATTGCATTTAGTCAGCAAACGCCAAAAATACTCACAGATTCAAAAGCGAACTATTTACCGGATTTTAGTTATGCCGGTTATCATTTTGGCGAAAAAAACCTTCCTGAAGTGCAGGGAAAAATAATTAACGCAACAGATTATGGCGTAAAGGCAAATGATGGTTTAGATGATTCGAAAGCGTTATTGAAAGCCGTAAAAGCTGCGAATGCTATTGACGGAAATGTAATTCTGCAATTACCTGCAGGACGTATTATTCTGAGTGATTTTTTATATATCGAAAGTAGCAATTTTGTACTTCGTGGCGCAGGATCGGGAGAAACGGGAACAGAAATCTATTGTCCAAGACCGATGATGTATTTTAAAGATCCTGAATCTTTAGCCGAATTAAGAGAATATTTGACCACGTTTGATAAAAGACAACGCGAACCGGAAAACAATGTCGATTTACCCTTCTCACAATATGCCTGGTCTGGTGGAATCATCTGGACACAAATTCCCGGCGAACGTGTAAAATCATATCTTGATAAGTATGAACCTACTCCAAATCCGTTGGCAAAAGTGAGTTCCGGAAATATGGGCGAACATATCCTCAATGTTTCCGAGGTAAAAGGATTAAAAGTGGGCAATATTGTTGAGCTGCAATTGTTTAATAAAGACGGTGAAAATGGCGAAATTATTAAAGACTTGTATAAAGGTGCCCATGTAAAACCAGGGTCTCATCACTGGAAATTCCCAAAACTGCCCATTGTCAGGCAACAAGTTGAAATTACGAAAATTTCAAACTCAAAAATAACAATCAAAACACCATTGACTATTTCGATAAAACCATCTTATCAGGCACAACTGGTTGAGTGGAAACACTTAGATGAAGTGGGAATCGAACACCTTCGTTTTACTTTTCCTGATATTCCCAGAGTGGCACATCATGTAGAACCCGGAAATAACGCAATATTTCTAACACGTGTTTTTAATAGTTGGGTAAAAGATGTTACCATTACAAATGCTGACAGCGGAATTTTAGGCGAAGAAATCTCTAACGTTACCATTCAGGATATTGTTACAGATGGCCCTCACATGTCGCACTATACCGTGACTTTGGGCGGCGTTCACAATGTGTTGGTGAAGAATCTGAAAATTTACAACAAAGCCGTTCACCCTTTAAGTTTCAATACTTTTGCAACAAAAAATGTGTATCAGGACTGTGAGATCTTTGCCGATGCATTATTAGACCAGCATTCCGGAGCGAATCATCAAAACTTGTTCGATCATATTACCGTACATATAACGCCGGATAAAAACAATAGTTATTACTTGTTTGGCGGTGGCGGTGCTGAGTATTGGAAGCCTTCTCACGGGCCATTCAGTACATTCTGGAATCTGAATGTTCAGGTCGATAATGCAGCCGAGATCACCAAACCTGTCTTGCTTTACGGCATGAAAGACGGACCTTTTGCAAGAATTATCGGGGTGAATGGCAATGCCAAATTTGAAGTAAAATACGAACCTGACCCTTATATTGAATTCCTGAATACACCGATGGATAAAGTTCCTTCTCTTTATGAATATCAATTAAAAAGACGCTTGAAGAAATAATATTTAAATACATAGAAACATAGCTTTTGGAACGTAAAAAAAGGCGTTTCACTCTACATTAAAAAACATAGTACTTAAGGTTTAGCTATGTGTAAAAACTAGCTTTTTGAATTACCTTATTTGACAAAGAAAATCTATGTTTCTATGTGTTAAAAAAAATGCACCCCAGATAGCCATCGGTATAAAGATTAATCCCTGGTATAAAAAATAGCCACGAATTCACGAATGATTGTGCTCAATATATTAGAAAAAATTCGTGAATTCGTGGCAAAAATAAACTTTATCACTTTGTTCCTTTGAACCTAAAAAAAAATGCTATGAAATACAAAATAGCCTTTCTTCTAACTGTACTTATTTTCGGGAATGTATTTTCCCAGAATAAATACCGCCTTAAAAATATCTCGACTACTGACGGACTTTCGCAGAGTTCTGTCATCGCTATTCATCAGGATAAGTTCGGGCAAATGTGGTTTGGGACACGAGACGGACTAAATAAATATGATGGAAGCAAATTCACCATTTTCAGAAATGATGTGACCAATAAACATTCGATCAGCAACAATGATATTTTATCTATCGAAGAAGATAATACAGGTAAAATCTGGGTAGGCACCTACAATGGACTCAATTGTTATGATCCTCTCAGCAATACTTTTACACGATATTTGCACACCAAAAACAATCACACGATAAGTAGCAATGCCATTTGGTCGATCAAAGAAATTGGCGACGAAATGTGGTTTGGAACTTCAAAAGGATTAACTGTTTATAATAAAAAATCAAAACTATTTTCGTCTGTTTTTCATTCTGACACAGACCATACAACGGTACCAAGCAACAATATTATTACGATCCTAAAAACTAAAAAAGGCGAAATATGGATTGGCACAACCAAAGGTTTATGTAAACTTACAGATCGGAAAAACGGAAAACTTTTGTTTAAAAATTATCCTTTAAATACTATTGATCTTCTGAATGTTCAGGCGATTACTGAAGATGCTTCAGGTAATTTATGGGTTGGAACAAAAAATAAAGGACTTTTAAAATTTGATAAGACCTCAAATTGTTTTGTTTCTTTTTTATCCGATGATAAATACCGTGAAATCAATACGGATATTCGCTCTTTGGCTATTGATAGTCAAGGTTCTTTATGGATTGGCGCCTACGACGGAATCTATATTTTGGGAAAAGACAAAAGCATTCAGAAAATAAACAATAGTAACAACAGCAACGGAATTGACAAAGTAAAGTCGGTTTTTATGGATCGAAAAGGCTCTGTCTGGATTGGTTGTTATTACAAAGGCGTTAATATCTGGGATATTTCCAATGTGAATTTCTCCAACTACAATCAGAATTCAAAAAAGATTCCGATGAGTTTTGATGTTGTGAGTTCGATTATTGCTGACAAAAACCACAATATCTATTTTGGGACTGAAGGCGGCGGCATTACCATTTACAATAAGAATACCCAAGCGACGAGTTACATCAACAGTAAGAGCGGTCAAACCGTTAAAAATGATATAAAATCGATGTGTCTTTCGGGCGATATTTTATGGATCGGGACATTCTTAAAAGGATTATCGGCTTATAATACCATTACAAAAAGAATCGAAGACAATAGAATTGCTCCGGATTTAAATGCTTTACTAAAAGAATCCGGCGTGTATGCTATCAAAGCCGAAGGAAATGATATCATCTGGATTGGCACTTTTGGCAAAGGTTTGATTCGGTACAACACCCTTTCTAAAACCTTTGAAACGATTCAAAACGATAATACAAAAGCCAATTATCTCACCAATACAATTGTCCGTACTCTTTTAGTGGATCAAAAAAAAGGAATTTGGGTGGGGACACAAAATGGACTGAATTACATTGCGCTCCATAATTTTGATCCTCATAAATACGCGATCCAACATTACTTTTTTGATTCGGCCTCTTTAACCGGAGATGATATTCTGACATTGTTTCAGGACAGTCAAAAGAAAGTCTGGGTAGGAACAAAAGCGAAAGGCCTGCATTATTTTGATGGAAAAAAATTCAATAAAATCAATCTAAAGGTAGGAAACACAATCATTACTTCGATACATTCTATACTTGAAGATGACGATAAAAACCTATGGATCAGTACCAATCAGGGCATTATAAAATACAGTACCACACTAAAAACCGTTGTGATATACGATCAAAAAGATGGTTTGGCGAGCAATGAATTTAATGATAATGCCGCTTTGAAACTTGATTCGAATCAATTTTATTTCGGAAGTCCATCGGGAGCCACTTATTTTGATGCTAAAAAGATCTCTTTAAATAAATATGCCCCGCAAGTATTAATTACCAACCTTAAAATTAAAAATCAAACCATAAATCCCAATGATTCCATTGGCATTTTAGAAAAAAGCATCGGTTATACCAAAACAATTACACTGGATTATGATAAGGCAAATTTCTCGATCGATTTTGCAATTCCAAATTATATTCGGTCTAAAAACAATCAATACAGCTACCGTTTGGTTGGCTTAGAAAATAACTGGACCACCACTAAAAGCACCGAAGCCATTTTTGCCATTCAGAATCCCGGAACCTATACTTTTGAAGTTCGCGGTGCCAATAATGACGGGGTTTGGAATAAAGTTCCAACAACGCTCACTGTAATCGTAAAACCGGCTCCTTGGCGCAGTATCTGGGCATTTTTATTGTACGGAATCGTAATTGGTCTTGGATTATACGGTTTAATCTGGATCATGAAATCGAAAGCCAAGCTCAAACAAAAACTCGAATTAGAATATCTGGAAACCAAGCGAATTGAAGAAAATAATATTGCCAAACTGGATTTCTTTACTAATATCTCACATGAATTCAGAACGCCGTTAACCCTGATATTAGGTCCTTTGCAGCAAATTCTCGCCAAATATAACGGAACCAATGAAATGTATAAAAAACTATTGGTGATCGAAGGAAGTGCCAACCATCTTTTGAGCCTGATCAACCGTTTAATGGATTTCAGAAAACTCGAAAATCATCAGGTTACCCTTGAATCGGCAGAGGGAAACATTGTAAAATTTACCAAAGAAATCTTTCTGTCTTTTATAGAATATGCCAAAGACGGCGGTTATACGTATACTTTCGAATCTTCTGAAGAAGAAATTCCGGTGTATTTTGATCGCTATAAATTAGAGCGTGTTTTCTATAATTTGATTTCAAATGCTTTTAGATACACTCCAAAAGGCGGAAATATTCATCTTAAAATATCCCATGACAGTGAGAATCTTTTTATAGCAATAGAAGATTCAGGAGTGGGAATTGCACCGGAACATATTGATAAAATTTTCGATTTGTTTTTTGAAGTTCCGATGCACAACAACGTGCAGAAAAACTACAACAAAGGAACCGGAATCGGACTTTCGATTGTGAAAAACATCGTTAAACTCCACAAAGGAGATATTAAAGTCACAAATAAAGAAACTCAGGGTGTGGTTTTTAAAGTCACACTTCCCTTAGGCAGGGCGCATCTTTTAGACTCTGAAATTATTACTGATTTTAAAATTAGTGATGATATCGATCAATACACCGCGCAATTACAGACAGCTGAAATAGCAGAACCGGAAGATATTGATGATTTTGTAGTCAACGATGAAAAGCAAACCATCCTGATCGTTGAAGATCATAAAGTGCTGCGCTCGTTCATGAAAAAGTTACTCAAAGAAGATTACAATATTATTGAAGCTGAAAACGGAAAAGTAGCTTTTGAAAAAGCATTGCAGCATTTGCCCAATCTAATTATCAGCGATGTTATAATGCCGGAAATGGTAGGAACAGAACTTTGTTCTAAAATCAAGGAGAATCTAAAAACAAGTCATATTCCGGTTATTCTCTTAACATCGAGAACATCGCTGGTCTATAAATTTGAAGGTTTAGAAAGTGGTGCCGATGATTATATCAGTAAACCTTTCAATTTAACCGAATTTAAACTTCGCGTAAAAAACCTGCTGAATTCAACGGAACGTCTGAAAAACAAATTCTCCAGTGAGGATAACTTTATTCCCTCAGAAATAACAGTTTCGTCCTTAGATGAAGAATTATTGAAAAAAGCGTTTAAGATTGTTGAAGAAAATATTTCGAACGAGCAATTCGATATTCCGCTTTTCTGTACAGAATTGGGCGTTAGTCGTACCATGTTATTTCTAAAAATAAAAGCCTGGACCAATTACACACCAAACGAGTTCATTCATGAAATAAGATTAAAACGTGCGGCTCAATTATTAGAGCAAAATAAATTAAACGTTTCCGAAATTAGTTATAAAGTAGGTTTCAATAATCCGAAATACTTCAGCAAATGCTTCCAAAAAAAGTACGGCGAAACGCCAACACAATTTGCGGATAAGTTTTTCAAATCTTCTGCCGTAATTTAGTAAATTCGTTATTTTAAAGGGTTTAAAAAAGGGTATCTGTATTTTTAGATACCCTTTTTTGTATTTCTATATCGTTTGCGACTCTTACATTTGCCCTTATGAAGATCAAAAAAACAAAATTCCTTTTACTGCAAATTCTATTTGTGATCATCATAATCGGAATGAGCTTATTGATTTTCTATTTTATCTAACATTAACCTAAAACCAAAATGAATGTTCACAAACCAAAATTTCAAATCGCTTAAATGGTGTTTGCTGGTAGCTTTTTTACTGGTAAATATTGTTGTAAATGCACAGGAGAGAAAAGTCACCGGAAAAGTAACTTCCAGCGAAGACTTACTCGGACTTCCCGGTGCTAATGTTTATATCAAAGGAACCTCTGTTGGAGGATCTGCGGATATGGATGGAAACTATAGTGTTATTGTTTCAGAGAAAAACGCTGTCTTAGTTTTTAATTATGTAGGATATCAAACAGTCGAAATTCCGCTGGGGAATAAAACGGTAGTCAATATCAGTTTAAAACCGGATACCAAAAATCTTGACGAAGTAATTGTTGTAGGATACGGAACCCGTAAAAAGAGCGACATTACCGGTTCAGTTTCTTCGGTAACAGCAAAAGAATTAACTGCTTATCCAACATTAAGTGCAGAGCAGGCTTTACAAGGTCGTGCGGCGGGGGTTTCAGTACAATCCAACAATGGTGGTGAACCGGGAGCTCCGGTAAAAATCAGGGTTCGTGGCGGAACATCGATCAATGCCAGCGGAGATGCTCTTATTGTTGTTGACGGTTTTGCAGGAGTAGCCATGCCACAACCCAGTGATATTGCTTCTATCGAGGTGCTAAAAGATGCATCGGCAACCGCCATTTACGGATCAAGAGGATCAAACGGGGTAATCATGGTGACCACCAAAAAAGGGAAACCAGGAAAACCAGTAATTGAATTCAGTAATTCAACATCGGTACAATCTGTAAACAACAAATTAGATTTATTAAACGGAGAGCAGTTTGTAGCCTATAGAAAAAGTTTTACCACACATACTGATGGCGGTGCAAACACAGATTGGCAGGATGTCATTTATCGTGAAGGAATGATTTCAAATACACAATTGTCATTCTCAGGAGGTTCTGATAAAATCAGGTATTATGTTTCGGGAAACTATTTCAATCAAAACGGAGTGGTTATTAATTCAGGAATTGATAAATATACGATCGTGAGTAACCTGGAAGCTGATTTATCTGATAAGTTTAAAGTAGGTTTGAATTTATTTCAAAGCAAACAAAACAAAGAAGGAATTATAAGTCAGACGGGCGCAGGAGGAACTGGTGCTGCGGGCGTAATTGCATCAGCTTACCGATTTATGCCAGACAAAGGAATTTATAATGCTGACGGAAGTTATACTACAACGGCTCCAATTGGGGATGATATTGATAATCCGTATGCAACAGCGATGGAAAATATTCTTGAAACGATTTCAATTGTCAACAGAAGTAATTTCTTTGCATCGTATCAAATTACCAAAGACTTAAATTTTAAAACTACTTTAGGTCTGACCGATAATAATGCTCAAACCGGAAGGTATATTCCATCCACTTTAATTGCAGGAAAAAATATCAAAGGAGAAGCTTCTGTAAACAACACCAGATTTTCTTCTTTCCTGACTGAAAATTATTTGACCTTTAAACGTGAAATTATCAACAAAGGAATACTGACGGTTCTTGGAGGTTACTCTTATCAAAAAAACAAAAACGAACGTGCGTATGCAGCCTCAAGAGGATTCTTGACCAATAGCAACTCTTACCACAATCTGGGCGCCGGAACAGTTTACTTAAAACCCGAATCAAGTTTGTCTGAAACAGAATTGATCTCTGCTTTTGGAAGGCTGAATTTTGATTATGACGATAAATACCTGTTTACCTTTACAGCACGTCGTGACGGTTCATCCAGCTTTAGTGAAAACTACAAATACGGAACTTTTCCTTCCGGAGCAATTGGATGGAATATTAGCAAAGAAAACTTTTTAAAAGACAACAAAACAGTTTCTAATCTTAAACTAAGAGCTAGTTATGGTGCAACGGGAAATCCGTCTATTGATGCCTACTCTACACTTTCTAAATTTGCTGAAGTTTATGATGTAAGTGGTGATGTGATTGTAAATGCGGTACAACTAACTGCAATTAATAACCCGAATTTGAAATGGGAAACTTCCTATCAACAGGATTACGGAATTGATTTAGGATTATTTGATAACAGAATCAACGTTACAGCGGATTATTATAAAACCATTACCAAAGATCTTTTGTTCAACAGACCGTTACCTGGAGTTTCAGGAATCGCATCTCAGCTTCAAAATGTGGGAGAATTAGAAAACAAAGGTTGGGAATTGGGTATCAACACCAAAAACTTTATTGGTGCTGATTTTACCTGGTCAACCAGTTTTAATATTTCTTCGAACAAAAACAAAATATTAAAATTAGCCGATAACAAAGATCTTTTAATCAACTCTACGCCCGGACATTTCCTTGCTACAGATTCTCAGATTTTAAGAGTGGGTCAACCCGTTGGATCGTTCTTTGGTTTTATTTATGATGGCGTAATTCAGCAGGGAGAAACAGTTCTTCCGGGGAATTTTGAGACTATAGCCGGAGGAGAAAAATTCAGAGATGTAAATGGTGACGGAAAATTAGATTCTAACGATAAAACGATTATCGGGAATCCGAATCCTGATTTCATCTTTGGATTCAATAATGATTTCACCTATAAAAACATTGATGTGAATATCTTCTTTCAGGGTTCAGAAGGCAATCAGATTTTAAATTATACTTTAATGGAACTGGCCTCAGGAAACAACAATGCGACTACAGAAGTGCTGGATGCCTGGACACCAACTCACACCGATACAAACGTGCCCATCAATGCTGCAAGAACCAAAAGAGTTACCTCGAGATTTGTGTATGATGCAAGTTACATCCGTTTAAAAAATGTTTCGATCGGATATAGTTTAGACGATAAAATAGTTTCAAAAATGGGATTGAGCAAAGTTCGTTTCTACATCAGTGCGCAAAACATATGGACAATTACCAAATATCCGGGTTCTGATCCTGAGGTAAATTACTTAAATGATAACAATTCCAGAAGTAATACCAATTTAGGATTGGATTATGGAAGTTACCCCAATGTAAGAACCTTCACTTTTGGTTTTAATTTAAAATTCTAGTTTAAAAAATAACGTTATGAAAAAATATATAGCTTTTCTTTTCTTGGGAATATTCGCCTTTGGATGTTCAGATCTAGAAGAACATCCGGTGGGAATTATTCGCCCTGAAAACTTCTTCAAAAATACAGATGACCTGCAAGCGGCTGTAAACGGAAGTTTTGCCAACATTGCCCACAATAATTACTGGGGAAGAGAATTTACAATTGCCCTGATGCTGCGTGATGACATGGCCGACATTGGCGACAGAACCACTCAGGCGGCGCGTATCGATGTAAACGATATGAATATGAACGATACTAATGCACTTGTTGCCAACTTCTGGCCACAGTCGTATATCATTATTGCAGCGGCCAATCAGGCTATTGCGGGTGCTAAAAAAACTCCGGGAGATCCGGCAAAAATAAATGCAATTGTAGCGCAGGCTTATTTTACAAGAGCATTTACCTATTATCATCTGGTACGTATTTTTGGCGATGTTCCCTACATTGATTTCGCCGTAAACGAAGTTTCTCAGGTTGACAAATTAACAAGATCCAAAGAAGCAGAAATCTATCCGAAAATTATTGCCGATTTAGAATTTGCCAAACAATGGCTGGAAGACAAACCAAAAGTAAAAGCAGTTCCCGGAAAAGGTACTGCAGCAGGTTATTTGGCCTCAGTCTATCTGACATTAGGCAATTACCAAAAAGCCTATGACGAAGCAAAATACGTGATCACCAACGAAGCTAAATTTGGTTTGGGTTTAGATGCTGATTTTCAGGATTTATTCAATGCCACAAAGGCATCAACCCTTAAAGAGCCTTTGTTTACCATTGACTTCAATAATCTGGTTTCAGGAAATTACGGTCAGGATTATACCGCTTTTTTTACCGGTTCTTTAAAAGACGACAGTTATAGTTACGGGCAAGGATTTTCTGTTGCCGTTCCTTCTTTAAAAGTATTTAACGACTGGGACAAAAGAGATTACAGAAGAGCTGTAAGTTTTGATACTATTATCAGAAAGAAAACGGGTCCGGGCGGAGCATTACAAATTTATCCTTCAAGTGATAATGAAAAAGCACCACGTCCGCATATTGCCAAGTATTTCCGTTTTCCGGGAAAAGCAGGTGCCAACGGAAGAACTTCTCAACACAACTATATCACGATGCGTTTTGCAGAAGTATTGCTAACTGCTGCCGAAGCCCTGAATGAGATTACTCCGGGAACAACAGAAGCTGATGGTTATGTAAACCGAGTGCGCGCCAGAGCCAGAAACAAAGCCGGAAAATTGGTTTCATTCCCAGCAAATGTAGCGCCGGGATTATCTCAGTCTGATTTTAGAAAAATGGTTATCGATGAAAGAAGATTAGAACTGGCTTTTGAATATGTGAGATGGTACGATATCAAAAGATTGAAAAGCGGACCTGAGGTTTTTGGTCCAAATGGTTTTGAGCCGCACGCTAATTTTAATCCGGAAAAAGATTATTTATTTCCATTACCGGGAACTGAGTTAGCAATCAATCCTAATTTGAAACCGAACAATCCCGGGTATTAAAATAGAGTATAAGATTGTTGGATTATTAGACTCAAAAAAATCTGCTCAATCTGCGTGAAAAATTTAAACCCATAGAAACATAGATCTTATATTTTTAAAAAGAGTTTCTCAAAGATAACTATGTAAAGTGAAGTACCTTTTTAAACTTTCCTAAAAACTATGCTTCTATGTGTTTAAAATTAAAGCCAACGAAATTAAATTCCGTTAAAAAACAATAATAAGTATGAATAAAGTTAGTTTTTTTGCTTTAATTCTGGGTTTTGCACTACTGGCGACAGCGTGCAAATCCGGGATTAATTCTACCACAAAAAATACCGCTGCAACAGCAGAAAACCTTCTGGAAACACGATATAAAATGTTACTCGATTATCCGGTTGATTCGATGTCGATGCCTAGAAGTATGACCATCAAAACAAATGATATTAAGAAAGTTCCCTCACGCGACTGGACAAGCGGATTCTTTGCCGGAAATCTTTGGCAATTGTACCGATTGACAGGCAATGAGGAATATAAAAGACAAGCCGAAAAATGGACGCCTTTCAGTAAAAAAGAAAGCGTAAACAGAAATTCTCATGACGTAGGTTTCAAAGTATATTGTGCTTACGGAGAAGCTTTAAAAGTAGAAAACAAACAAGAATACAAAGACGTCATTATCAAAGGTGCCGAAACATTATGTACTCGTTTTGACGCAAAAGTGGGTGCAATCCGTTCGTGGGATTTCAACAAAGACATTTGGGATTATCCTGTGATCATTGATAACATGATGAATCTCGAATTGCTTTTTGAAGCCACAAAACTATCCGGCAATAAAAAGTATCAGGATATTGCGATTCAGCACGCCAATACAACGCTCAAAAATCAGTTTAGGGACGATCATAGCTGCTACCATGTTATTGATTACAATCCAACAACAGGAGCTGTTAGAAAGAAAACGACACTTCAGGGGTATAATGATGATTCGGTTTGGGCACGCGGACAAGGCTGGGCGGTTTACGGATTTACCATGTCGTACCGATATACCAAAGATCCGGCCTATTTAAAACAAGCCGAAGCAACAGCACAATTTTTTATGACTGATAAAAATCTTCCGGAAGACGGAATTCCGTATTGGGATTTTAGAGATCCTGCTATTCCGAATTCAGCTCTTGATGTTTCTGCCGCAACTGTTATGGCTTCTGCTTTGTACGAATTGTACAGCTACACTAAAAACAAATCTTATCTGGCTTATGCCGATAAAGTAATTGCGACTTTACAATCGGATAAATATATTTTAGACCCAAAAATAAACGCTCCTTTTATATTCGATCATAGTACCGGAAACTGGCCAAAACACGACGAAATCGACGAACCTATTATCTATGCCGACTATTATTTTCTGGAAGCATTGTTGAGAAAAAAGTAAGAAAGACATAAAGGTACTGAGGTTCTAAGGTACTGAGGTTCTAAGTTTTTAAATTAAAGGCTAAAAAGCTTAAAAACCCTGTCCCTTAGAACCTAAATCCCTCAGTACCTAAAAAAATATAATCTATGAAGAACCAACCGTACCACAATAACACACTTCCTATTTTTGCACTTTTTGTTTTTTTTCAAATTTGTCTGAGCAGCAGTTTTGCTCAGACAAAAATGAATATCAATGAAAATTGGCAGTATCTCGAAAATCATACTCCAAATCTTAGCGAAGCACAAAAAGCGACCAACTGGATTTCCTTAAACCTGCCCCATACCTGGAACGCCGAAGATGCAACTGATCTCAATCCGGGTTACAGACGTGATGCCAGCTGGTATCAAAAAAAGCTGAACATTGCACAAATAGATCAAAACCAACGTTATTATATCTATTTTGAAGGATCAAATGTAACTACAAAAGTATATGTAAACGGTAAAGAAGCCGGCGGACATATTGGCGGATACATTGGCTTTACCATCGATATCACCTCTTTTATTAAAGAAGGAAACAACGAAATTTTTGTTAGGGTAGATAACAGTTATGATATCGAAGTTATCCCTTCTCAAAAAAGTGATTTCTTTATTTATGGCGGAATAACCCGCGATGTCTGGTTATTGTCTAAATACAAAAATCATATTGAGAATTTAAAAATTACAACTCCTGAAGTTTCGGCTAAAAAAGCTTCTTTACATATTGTGGCCTCCACAGTAAATCCTGATAATGCCAAAGATTTATCGTTGACCGTTGTTCTTAAAAATCCAAAAGGAAAAAAGATCGCCAGTAAAACAATTCCGGTTTCAGATCAAACAACGACTATCAAATTTGAGAATCTGAAAAACCCTGAATTGTGGGATACTGAAAAGCCAAATTTGTATAAAGTCACTGCCTTTTTATCACAGAAAAATCAAATCAGGGACAGTATAAACGAAAAAGTAGGTTTCAGATGGTTTGAATTTAAAGATCATGGTCCGTTTTACCTGAACGGAAAACGATTGCTTATCAGAGGAACGCATCGTCATGAAGAACAAGCCGGAGTTGGCGCTGCAATGAGCAATGCACAACATCGCGCTGATATGGAATCCATTAAAAAAATGGGAGCCAATTTTGTTCGTCTCGCGCATTATCCTCAAGATCCTGAAATTTACAAAGCCTGCGATGAACTCGGTTTATTGGTTTGGGATGAATTGCCCTGGTGTCGCGGCGGAATTGGCGGTGAACTTTGGCAAACCAATACTAAAAATATGCTGGCCGAAATTATCAACCAAAATTACAATCATCCAAGTATTATTATCTGGTCTTTAGGTAATGAAATGAATTGGCTGCCTGATTTTGCTGACGGAGATAATACTGAAAGAACCAACGTATTTCTGACCGAATTAAACGACATCGCCCATAAAATGGACCCAATGCGAAAAACAGCCATTAGAAAATACTACGAAGGGTCACAAATTGTTGATGTCTTCTCCCCTTCTATCTGGTCTGGATGGTATTCCGGAAGTTATAAAAACTACCAAAAAGCCATTGACGTTTACAAAAAAGAATACAAACATTTTATTCATGCTGAATATGGCGGTGACAGTCACGTAGGGCGTCATAGCGAGAACCCTATTACAGGCGAAAATATTATAAAAGCCGAAGGCTGGGAAGAAGCTATTGTACAAACTAAAGTAGCTAATATTGCGCAAATTGGCGATTGGAGTGAGAATTATATCGTTGATTTATTCGACTGGCATTTGCATATATCCGAGAATGACCCAACGTTCGTGGGTAATGTGCAATGGGCATTTAAGGATTTTGCAACGCCGTTACGTCCCGAAGACGATATCCCGTACATGAATCAAAAAGGACTTGTAGATAGAAACGGAAATCCAAAAGATGCCTATTATGTTTTTAAAAGTTACTGGAGCAATGAGCCTTTTACCTACATCGAATCCCATACCTGGACTGAACGTCAGGGACCTGAAAATACGCCAAGAACATTGAGTGTTTTCAGCAATTGCGACAAGGTTACTTTATTTCATCAGGGGAAATCATTGGGACAAAAACAAAGAAACCTTTCGCTTTATCCCGCAAATGGCTTAACTTGGGATGTCAATTTCATGAAGGGCGAAAATACCCTGATTGCTATTGGAGAAACAAAAAGTGGAAAAAAAGTATCTGATACTATAAAAGTCAATTATCGTTTTAACAAAAATGACACGGCAACATCCTTACAATTGTCATCAGAAAAATTAAAAAACGGAAATTATTTAGTTACAGCAATTGCAATTGATAATAATAATTTACGTTGTTTAGATTATGAGGAAAGTGTTTATTTCCAATGTTTGAAAGGTGGAAAAACCATGAAAAATCAGGGAACGCCGACCGGGAGCGAATCCATAAAAATGGCAAATGGAAAAGCTTCTATTGAAGTAATTCCTGATGGGTCAGGTATTCCGATTGAAATGACGGCTTTAAACCAGAGTTTTAAAGGAGAATATTTAAAGATTGCGAATTAAGTAAATGAGGTTAAATTAATCTCGAAAAGTCGCAAAGTTTGTTGTTTCACGCAGATTTTTTTTAATTAAATCTTCAAAATCAGCGTAAATCTGCGTGAAACAAAATCCTTTTAATCCTGATAATCTGTGGTAAAAAAACTTCTCAGGATTGCGTGAAATAATAAAGACCAACAACTATGAAAAATTCAATCTTTTACACAATAGCTGTAGCACTCACAAGTTTTGCAGGTCACACGCAAGTAACCTTAAATGCTGATGGCCCCGACGGTCTTGGCACTTATGAATTAATTACAAAAGCATTCGCGCCCGGAACGAAAGAGGGTGCTGTTGAAGCTCCGGATGCGATTCACCCAGGTTTTGGTCGTCACATTACGGAAGTTTATGATAACGATCTGAAGAAATACGTTTTTGAATTTCATCTACATGTGAGCAATACACCTCCGGACAATGAACCTGTAAAAAGCAAAACTGACCGGCAGCGTGTCGAAATAAAATCATTCGAACCTTCTCCTGATAATCTGAAGGGAATAAATGGTGAAACGGTGCAATACAAATGGCATTTTAAAATACCGGCAGGATTTAAACCAACTAAGGATTTTACCCATATACATCAGATTAAAGCGGTCGATGGCGATGCGGGCAATCCTTTGTTTACATTAACTTTAAGAAAAATGACGAACGGTTCTAACCAACTCGAACTCATTTATGTGAAGGATGAAGCTACAAAAATGATAAAATACCAAACGGTAGATATGTCTCTGTTTGAAGGAATTTGGGTTGAAGCGACAGAAACTATTAAGGTTGGTAGAAAAGGAACTTATGCCATAACTATAAAAAAAGTGGATGACGGAACTGTTTTAATGAAATACAGCAACTCAAATATTCAAACGATTCGTGCTGATAATTCTTTCATTAGACCGAAATGGGGAATGTATCGCAGTTTGAAAGATATTGCTAATATGAAAGATGAAACAATGCGATTCTCGGATTTTAGCATACAAGAATTAACTACTATATCGGGAAAAGATAATTAGTTATCCAAAATATAAAATGATCAAAATAAATATAAGAATGAAAAAACTAATTACCTTATTACTATTAACAACTGTCTTTATCGGGCACGCACAAAACCTGATTTCAAATGTTCCAAACAGAACCACAACTTCTTTAAACGGTATTTGGAATTATATCATCGATCCTTATCAAACAGGATTCTACAGTTTTCATCTCGATCAGTATGATAAACAGGCAAAGCCATCAAATGGTGCTTTTTTTAATAATTATCATGCCGTAAACAAGCAGGAATTAGTAGAATATGATTTTGATAAATCGCCTGAGATTACAATTCCGGGCGATTGGAATTCGCAGGTTCCGGAACTTAAATATTATGAAGGAAATATTTGGTTCAAGAAATCTTTCGACTATGACTTAAAAGGTAAAAAACGTCTTTTTGTTTATTTTGGAGCCATCAATTATAAGGCGGATGTTTATCTGAACGGCAAAAAACTGGGGACTCATGAAGGCGGATTTACACCATTTAATTATGAAGTAACTTCAATAGTAAAAGCAAAAGACAATTATCTGGTGGTAAAAGTCGACAATACCCGTCATAAAGAAGATGTTCCTACAATCAATACGGATTGGTGGAATTATGGCGGCATAACGCGCGATGTTACCCTTATTGAAGAAAACGAATCGTTTGTTGAAGATTACAACATTCAGCTTAAAAAAGCAAATGCAGCTTTGATTGCAGGTTTCGTAAAAATCAACAATTTCAATTCGGCGCAAAATCAAGTGGCGATTTCGATTCCTGAATTGAAAATCAATTACAAAGGAAAAGTGGGCGCTGACGGAATTTTAAATTTTGAAATTCCTGCTAAGAAAATCTCCTACTGGTCGCCTGAAAATCCAAAATTATATGATGTCGTAATTGATTATAACGGACAAAAACTGAAAGACAATATTGGTTTTAGAACCATTGAAACTCAGGAAGACAAAATTCTATTAAACGGAAAACAAATCTTTTTGCGTGGTATTTCGATTCACGAAGAGAATGCAAAAGGCGGACGTGCCAATTCTGAGCAAGATGCATTGCGTTTATTAAACTGGGCTCAGGAACTGGGCTGCAATTATGTTCGTCTGGCGCATTATCCGCATAACGAAAACATTATCAGAATGGCAGATAAATTAGGATTGATGGTTTGGGAAGAGATTCCGGTGTACTGGACAGTGGAATTCACCAACGCGAAAACCTATAAAAATGCCGAAGAACAATTGACAGCTGCCATAACCCGAGACAAAAACAGGGCTTCTATTATTATCTGGTCGATGGCCAATGAAACTCCAATATCTGATGCCAGAAATACTTTTATCAAAAACTTAGTAGCACATACAAAATCATTAGACACCACCCGATTAATCAGTGCTGCATTATTAACGCACAATGTAAACGGAGTTGGAATGATCGATGACGAAATTGGTAAATCGCTTGACATCATTGCTTTCAACCAATATTTAGGCTGGTACGGAGGTAATTTAGAAAATGCCGAAAAAACGTTTTGGAACACGCCTTACAACAAACCAGTAATCGTTTCTGAATTTGGCGGAGATGCCAAAGCAGGCTTTCACGGAGAAAAAAATGAACGCTGGACAGAGGAATATCAGGAATACCTGTACATTCAGAATTTGAAGATGATCGAAAAAATACCACATCTTAGTGGTTTAAGTCCATGGATTCTGGTAGATTTCAGATCTCCAAAAAGATTGCTTCCCGGAATTCAGGACGGTTACAATCGTAAAGGTTTAATTTCGAATGACGGTGAAAAAAAGAAAGCTTTTTATATCATGCAGAACTGGTACGCCAAAAAGAAAACAGAAAAATAAAAATTAAGTACTATTATCAATTCATTAACAAAAAACAAACTGTAATGATATGTTATTTCTTCATTATTAACTTACTTTGTAGTTATTCTAAAAATTGTAATCATATGAAAAAATTAAGTTTACTGGTAGTTACTTTATTTGCTGCCTTTACAGTTCAAGCTCAGGATGTGGTAAAATTTGCTCCGCTTGATGCAAGTCCGGTTGATATTTCTTATTTCCCTAACAAAGCAGTTAAATTCAAAAAAACGGATACTCCTAATCCTGTTATCAAAGTTACTTATGCAAGACCTTCTGCAAAAGGACGTACCATTTTTGGTGATATCGTAAAGTTTGGTGAAGTTTGGAGAGTTGGTGCGAACGAAAATACAGAAATCAAATTTTACAAAGCAGTCACTATTGGTGGTAAAAATGTTCCTGCCGGTACTTATAGCTTATTTGCTATTCCTGAAAAAGACAAATGGACGATCATCATCAATAAAGAACTTGATTTATGGGGAGGTTATGCTTATGACGAAAGTAAAGATGTTGTAAGGGTTTCAGTTCCAGTAAAACCGGTTTCAACAGTAATAGAAGCATTATCAATTGCTTTTACAACTCAGGGTGCTGTAACTAATCTTGTAATTGGATGGGATAAAACAACTGTTGAAGTTCCGATCACAATTAAATAATTGTTATCCATAAAAATGATATACAAAGAGACACTTAAATCAAATTAGTGTCTCTTTTTTTATATGTATTATTCAAAAAGAATATTTGCCTCAAATAGAAATAATTCCCATCACCATAGCTGTTTTTACAGCTTCGGTCGTATTGGCCACTTTCATTTTCTCTATAATATTTTGTCTGTGTCGGCGAACGGTATAAACTGAAATATTCAGCTGTGCTGCAATTTGCGCACTATTGCTTCCTTTGGCTACAAGGGTCAGTATTTCAAGTTCGCGCTTAGAGAGCAACGTCTGTTGATAATGTTTGTATTTTTCGATCGCAATAACTTCACCCGTTTCAATGTTGACTATTTTACCGTCAATTCCTAAACGGGATTGCGTATCTGCAGACGGCGCATAGAGACATAAGGCCAGCCAGACACTTCCGTTGCTGAAACTTTTCAGGTAAATGGTTCTATGGTTGATATAGGCACAATTCTCAACTGTGTTTTGAGTTCGTATCCTGCTTGATGTACTGTATTTATGGCTGTCCTGATATGGCAGACGTTTGAGATATTCAAAATAATTCAATTCTAAGATGTGGCGTTCGACTAAATCATCGGGATGGATTTTAGTAAAAATACACTCTTCAAAAGCAGAATCAATAACGGAGTTTTCAGAAGGCAATCCGAATACTTTTCCGAAATTACCGGCATAAATATAACTGCAATCCGCCTGAAAGTCAGACAATACTGCAACGCATTGATCAAGGCTCACATAACCTGCTACTAATTGTTTGAATGTTTCTATATCATTGCATTCTTCGATCGAAAATGTCTGTTCTAATAAAGTAGCTGATAATTGATTCCCGACGGATACATTTGACATAAACAGGATTAAAAATGGTTAATTTTACGTATTGTGGCTTTTGGAAAGCAGTGGTATTTTTGATAAACTAAAATATAATTTTTCTATTAAAAAAAAGCATTTTATGAAATCAAAATTTTATGGTCTCTGCATTTTATCAGGATTGACTTTGCTAACGAGTTGTGGGAACAATAACCAAAAAGAAAACAATGCTGCAGCTTCAACAAACAGCACAAAAGTAGATTCTGCCTTTGTCAATGGGATTCCCTGCGATATTAAACTCCCAAATATTCATTTTACAAAATCAGTTAATGGTGCCGATACTTTGGCAAAAGCAGATGCAAATGGTAAAGTAGTCTTCCGCGCAGGCGAAAAGAAGGATTATTTTTCTGATCCCAACGGCGAATTATCCAATAATACTGCTCCTATCCTATTGTCTAAAGTTGATAATACCAAACCCTTTACTTTAATCGCAAAAGTAACGCCTGAATTTACGGAGAAAGGGTTGTACAATGCAGGTGTTCTATATATTTATGTTCATGATAATTTCTATCAGAAATTCTGTTTTGAGCAGGACGAGCGCGGCAATCATCGCGTTGTAACAGTTCGAACCATTGGAACTTCTGATGATAACAATCACGATGTTGTCAAGAGCCCAACAATCTACATGAAAATATCATCTGATACACGTACTGTAGCGAGTTATTATTCTCTGGATAAAAAAAACTGGCAAATGGTTCGTTTGTATCAAAACAATTATCCTGCAACAATATGGATGGGAATTAGCACGCAATGTCCTGTAGATAAAGGAACTCAAAGCGTTTTTGAGGAAATTAGCCTGGATCAGAAAAGTGTTACTGATTTTAGAATGGGGAATTAGTTTTTGAATTAAAACTTTTTAATGCTCTTTCAAACCAAAAAGGCTGTCTAAACAAATAGACAGCCTCTTCTCATTAAACAAAACAAATTAATAAACATCAAAATTTAAATTAAAATGGGTCATTTTTAAGCCTGTTATAATTTCATAAGGTTAGGACTAATAAGCTTTAAGGAATCTTTGGTATATTTCAAATAATTTGAGACAAAATAGTGTTGCAAATTTTTATATGAAAGTAATTTAAAAACAACTTTGCTCATCTTCTACCTGATTAGCAATCAATTATTTTATTAAATTGTATGATTTATAGGATGAAGTTTTGTATTTTTATCTGTAGCAAAATAAATATTATTTAACTAAAATAAAAACTACATGGGAAAATTTGTAATTACTAAAAGAACCAATGGCGAATTCCAATTTAATTTGAAAGCTGGTAATGGCCAAACCATTTTAACCAGCGAAGGTTATACTACAAAAGCAGCTTGTACCAACGGGATTGAATCTGTAAAAACCAATTCTCAGGATGATAGCCGTTTTGACAGAAAAGAAGCTAAAAACGGAAAACCGTATTTTAATTTAAAAGCCAGCAACGGTCAAATTATTGGCTCAAGCGAAATGTATGAAAGTATTTCGGCAAGAGAAAATGGAATTGAATCTGTTAAGAAAAATGCACCGGAAGGAACCATAGATGATCAAACGGTTTAAATTACATTTATAACATAAAAAAGGGGCTGTTTCTTTCAATAGAAATAGCCCTTACTTTTATTGCCCAAAATCACTTTTTAATTGCCTTCACCCCAGCATGTGTCGGAACAACCTCTTTAATTGTCCCATCCTGATTAAACTCCAGTTTGTCTAGGCAAACTTCACGATGAAAACCTCCGGCCTCTCCCATTTTTATGCCTGTTGGGTATGAAAATCGGTGGTAAACAATATACCATTCATCTTTATTGGGTATTTGCAACACTGAATTATGCCCTGTTGCATAAATTCCCTCATTGGGGATTCCTTGTATCACAATATTATTTTCAGGAATCTCAATTGGTCCCAAAGGCGATTTCGAAATTCCGTATCTTACTTTATAATTAGGGCTTCTTGTATCATCCTGGCTCCATAAAAAATAGTATTGCCCGTTTCTGTTCATTACATACGTTCCTTCACGAAAAGTAGCATCTACTTTTATGAGTTTTGTACTTTCTTTTTTAATCGAAAGCATATCAGGATTCAATTCGGCTACAGCCATGTACATATTGCCCCAATACAAATAACTTTTTCCGGTTTCAGGATCTGTAAAAACATCCGGATCAATTTCCTGACCTCCTTTTATACCCTCAGGTTTTGTATCTATCAAAGCTTTCCCGCTGTCAGTAAAAGGTCCGATTGGATTATCCGATGAAGCAACTCCTATTTTTTGAGCTGCGGTGAAATAATAGAAATACTTGTATTTTCCTTTTATTTTTTTCTCTATAATGCAAGGCGCCCAGGCATTTCGATTTGCCCAGCTCACGTCCTTTCTAAGATCCAGAATAATTCCTTCGTCTTTCCAATCCGTTAGATTATCCGATGAGAAAGCTTTGAAATAATTTCCCGACCAGCCATCAAATCCATCACTTGTCGGGTAGATGTAATATTTCTTCGTTTTGTTGGAATATAAAACTTCCGGATCTGCATAATATCCTTCCAGAACCGGATTGTTATTTATTTTCGGGAATTTCTCCGGCGTTCCCCATTTAGCAGTTAGTCTTTTTAATTCAGATCTTGTTATAGGCATGATAGTTCCGTGACGCGGATTAAAATCCATTGCAATATCGTTGTCAATTACGGTGAAGTTTTCAAGATCCTTCGTTTTTGTAAACTGATATTTTCCTTTTGTATACACATCGTACATCAGGATATACTCATCCGAATTGTTGAGTTTGAAAACACTGGAACCTTCAACTTTATCTTTTGTTTGTTGCAGATAATCATCATTTTCAATCCATTTTCCGGAAGTTAGATCCGTTGTCGTCGCTACTTTTATTCCTGCTTTCTCTGTTTCGGTTTTATAAAAAAGATGATAAACACCTTGTTTCTCAATAATATCTCCGTCGATGCAGGCTTTCTCCGATTTTGGTACAAACAACAATTTTGGAGCACTTTCAAGGGCTGTAAAATCTTTATTGGCATAAGCGTAATATATTTTATCCGGACCTCCAGCATATTGCAAACTAAAGTAAACCAAGTACTTTGCTGCTTTAGCATCATAAATAGTCTGCGGTGCCCAAACTCGTTTCAGGTTTTCATTTCCGGGAAAAGCCGTTTGAATGTTGACCACACTACTTTCCCACTTTACAAGATCTGTACTTTTTAGTAAAATCATGGCGCGATTACTGTCCCATCCTTTTGACGAAGTCATATCGGTTAAAACCATATAAAATGTTTTACCATCATCACCACGCAAAATATGCGGATCACGAACACCTCCTGTTGAGCTGATCGTTTTACTGTCAATAACAGGCTGGTTATTATTGAGGTGATAATAATGATAACCATCAGTACTAACGGCGTAACGAACTGCTTCTTCCTCGACTTTATTTCCTGTAAAGTAAACAAACAAATAAGCCGTGAAATCTTTATCGGCAATGACCCGTGGCGTTCCTTTTGGAGGATTCTGAGCTTGTACTAAATTAAAAAGGACTAAAAAGAATGCGAGATTAAAATGTATTTTTCTCATTATTTTTTACTTTTTAATTGATACAAAACTGAACTGTGGGGTTTAAGTGTCGCTGAAATCGCTGCCGACGCAACAGTTGATTTTTCCCCTGTCCATAAATTGGAGACCTGAACTGAACCTGAGATTCCAAGATCAGAAAAATTTACCGAAATATTTTCTGTTGCAGTATCTGAGATATTAAACAACGCCAGATAGACACTACCGTCTTTAGGATTTTTTGAGGTTACGGCAATTTTTGCGTCTTTCTGAAAAAGCTGTTTGACAGCAGTACTTTCGCTGTGCATTTTTACGACCGCTTTATTGGTTAATAATGATAAGGTAAAAGCGTCATTACTGGGTAAATCTCCGCCAAAGAACAAAGGCGATTTAAAAATATTAAAAAAAGTAATCAGTGTGTATTGCTCGTCTTTTGTCAGACGGGACATTCTGTCTTCACCACGTTCTCCTCTTAACGAGATACGCCCTAACGGAATCATATCACAGTCCGGCCATGTTCCCGGTGCAATGTAGGTGTACCATTTTTGAGCTACATTCATCAAATGTGTAATGTGCGGCCAGGTATCCCAAACGTCATCAACCATACGCCACATATTGGCATGTGTGGTTACATGTGGTGCGGCTTGGATAGGAGTTTCACCCGGCGAAGTACTCAGAACAATTTTACGTCCGCATTTGTCAATCGCATTTCTGATCAGGTTAATTTCTCCTTCGTGATACGGTCTTGATAAATCATCAATCTTGATGAAATCTACGCCCCATTGTGCATACAATTCAAATAATGAATCGTAATATTGTTGTGCTCCGGGTTTATCGGCAACGATAGTATAATTGTCTTTTAACCATTCACATTGCAAGGCTGTCGTATAGATTTGATCTGCTGTGATTCCGCTTGCTCCTTTGATTGGCAATTTATCTTCAACCGCTTTTTTAGGAATTCCACGCATAATATGGATTCCGAATTTCAATCCTTTCTTGTGAATATAATCTGCTAAAGGTTTGAATCCCTGTGCGTCTTTGGCTGATGGAAAACGATTTAAAGCCGGCAAATATCTTCCGTACTGATCCATTACATAACGTGGATCTTTCTGATTGTATCCTCCAGCTTTGTCATTTTCTACAAACCATCTGATATCGACCACAATATATTGCCAACCCAATTTTTTTAGGTTTTTTACCATATAATCGGCGTTGGCTTTTACTTCATGTTCTTCGACGGTCGAACCGTAGCAATCCCAGCTATTCCAACCCATTGGCGGTGTTTGTGCCCATTGTTTAAACTCTTCGTTTTTAAAAGTTTTGTTTTGAGCATTGGAAGAAAACGATGCCAAAACGATGACTATTGCCAACGCAATTGTATTTTTTATTTTCATTTTAATACAAATAAATGTGAATACTACATTTGTTAAATATAATAAACTTTTCTTTATAATTAACAATTACTCTGTCTATTAAACAAAAAACAACAGACAAGTTAATTGATACTTTAAAAAATTACGAATTGGTTTTACCAGGCAAGTTGTGTATGTGCCATAAATACGGTTTATCAAATAGTTAATACAGGAAAATAGAAATATTCAGCACGAAAATTTTAGACAAAAAAGATTTTCAAACCTACTAATAGTACCTTATTAAAATAAGCTTAAACGAATTTTTATTCATAAAAAAACGAGGCATTTGCCTCGTTTATCTTAGTTATTATGATGATCTAAATCATTACCTATTATAGCAATGATACTTTTTAAATCCATTTTATTTCTTTTTAGGTTTTATAACAAAACCATAACTGTATTCTTTGTTCTTCAATTGATATTGCTCATGAGGTAAAGCGCCCCAGCTGGTATCACCACCAAGGCCTCTTTGTGCTAAATCAATACAGACAACAACTTCTTTTCGAGGCGTAATATCACTTGAATGACGGTATTTTTTTGTCAGGCCGGGATCAAAGTCTTCAGGATAATTGTGCAGTGCGCTTACTCCCAATGGTTGCAAACCTTCTATTTCTATACCATTTCCTGAGTTATTGCTTAGCGTTAACCAGCGAACATCTGTTTTATATCCATTTTCCTGAGGACGTATATAAGGGACATATTGATCAGCTACTTTACTTTGGTAAATTCCTTTGAAAGAGGCTGTGTTTCTATCCTGATAATTCTCCCAGGGCCCTCTTCCGTAATAAGAAAAATTATCCAGCTCTTTTTTAAGAGAAAATAGCATTCCAAAACGAGGCATTTCAGACAATTGATTATTTCCAGCTTTGAATGAATTTATCAGCGTCAAACTTCCATCTGAATTCATCGTGTAAGTAATTGTATAAGTGGAGGTAACATCTTTTAAGAAAAGATTTGCCACAACAATTGTTTTACCGGACTCTTTTTTGACTTCGATAGTGTTCAGAATAGCAGTCTTTCCTGCGGCTCTCCATACATTACTTAAAACCGGCATATTGTTTCCAAAATCATTATCTGTTGGTGCGCGCCAAAAATTAGGAATTGGCATCTGATCGAAATAATCTTCATCATCTGATTTGTATCGCTGTATTAAACCTGTATTCTTGTTGATGGTCACCTCGACACCTGCTGCGCTAAGGGTAATGGCATCTTTAGTTTCTTTTAGAACAGGATTTGCCTCTGAAACAGAAGATTTTGCAAAATAATTTCCCTCACTAATTGAGAATTGTTCGCGGGCTACTTCAAAATTTTGAGGCAAAACTTCCGTACCTTCACTCGTGTACGCATAAATATTCAAAAGATATTCAACTCCGTCTTCTCTTGTTAGTTTCGGTAATTCAAGCTGGACTTTTTTCTTAGACTGCGGTGCAAGACTAATGGCAATAGTACCTGATTTTATAACCAATCCGTTTTTTAGGACTTCATACCTGAAATTATATTTTTCTAGGTTTGTATAACCAAATCCATTTTCTACTTCAATAATTCCTTTTTTCAAATCAGCCGCTGTAAATAGAATGTCCTGATACACTTTTTTTACTTCAAAAGCGCCCGGATGAGGCGTGCGATCCGGCCAGACTAATCCGTCATCGCAACCGTTCTCGTCATTGGTATAATTTTGACTTCCCATATCGCCGCCATAGGCCCAGTATTTTCGTCCTGCTTCATCAGTCATCTCCAATCCCTGATCTACCCAATCCCAGATAAATCCTCCCTGCATGTTATTGCTGCTGCGAATAATATCCCAATATTCCTGAAAATTACCATTGCTATTTCCCATTGAATGGGCATATTCACACATAATAAACGGGCGTTTTACTTCTTTTCGACTGGCATATTCTTTCATATAATCAATACTTGGATACATTGGGCAAACCACATCAGTATTCTCCTGTTCTCCTGCCTGCTCAAATTGTACCAATCGCGTTTTATCTCTATTTTTTACCCAGTTATAGGCTTCATGAAAAACGGGTCCGTTGCCGCATTCATTACCCAGGGACCAAAGAATAACGGAGGGCTGGTTTTTATCTCTTTCCACTAAGCTGTAAATACGATCCATATGCGCCGCTTTCCACTCTGGAAGATAAGCAGGATGTTTTGTTTTATCAAATGGCCCTTGCAGTTCTGCCCCCATATCGTGACTTTCTATGTTGGCCTCGTCTACCAGAAATAAACCAAATTTGTTACATAATTTTACCCACATCAAGTTATTTGGATAATGACTGCAGCGCACCGCATTAATGTTTAATTGCTTCATTAACCTGATGTCTTTCATCATCGTTTCTTTATCCTGATAATGGCCCGTTTTAGGATTATGTTCATGGATATTCACACCATGTACCATAATTCGAATACCGTTCACTAATAATTGTCCGTTCTTTAATTCTACTTTTCTAAAGCCAATTGGTGTCGAAACCGTTTCAATAAACTTTCCATTTTCATCCTTTAAGGTCAATAGTAAAGTATATAAATTTGGTGTTTCGTTGTTCCACAATTTAGGTGAAGTGACCTTTTGTGTAAAAGTGGCGGTTGCTTCAGAATTAGCTCCTATATTTATTTTTATTGTTCTTTTAAAAACTTCTCTGCCTGACGCATCTACTAATTTTGCCTCAACGGTTTGGTTGTTTTTTGAAACAGCATTCATATTCTTTAGTTTAACATCTACAGACAGACTTCCGTTTTTATAGGAAGCGTCAAGATCCGGACGCGCAAAAAAATCTGCAATACGAGTGTTTGCCGTACTATAAAGATAAACATCGCGATCTATGCCTGATAAACGCCAAAAATCCTGATCTTCTAAATACGAACCATCGCTCCAGCGATACACTTCAACTGCAACCTGATTTTTACCGGGTTTAACGTATTTTGTTATATCAAACTCTGTTGGACTTTTAGTGTTTTCACTATATCCCACTTTTTCCCCATTGATCCAAATATACATTGCCGAAGTTCCTGCTTCAAAATGAAGATAAATACGGCGTTGGTTCCAGTTTTCCGGCAACTCAAAAGTGCGTTTGTAGGATCCCACAGGATTATCTGTGTGAGCAATAAAAGGTGGATTTTTAGCAAATGGGTAGATAATATTGGTGTAAATAGGAATTCCGTATCCCACTAATTCCCAATTTGAAGGGACTGAAATTTCTTTCCAGTTTAAGGTATTAAAATCAGTTTTAAAGAAATCTTTTGGTCTTTCGTCAGGTGTAGGCGCCCAGTTAAATTTCCATTTTCCGTCTAGTGTTAAGAACCAGGGAGAACGAGTATAATCATCTGCAATAGCAGAAGATTCGTCTGCATAGGGTAAGAATGCTGCCCGTGCAGGTTCGCGATTAATCTGAAATACGGCTGGATTTTCCCAATCATTATTTGCTGTCTTTTCCTGCGCATTGACAACTAATGATGTGATCACAGCGATATAAAGTAAAATTGTGTTTTTTTTCATATAAAATGTATTCTATTATGCATCATAAAATTTATTTCCATCAAACCATCTATATGAAACAACATCACTTTGTTTTTATAAATAAATTTCAATAGTAATTAGACGCTATTTTTGTATTCACTTGATTGATAAGCAAACAGGGGGTAAACTATCCCCCGTAAAAAATCATAAGTGATGACAAATGACTGATAACCATTAAATCAATCATTTGCCAAACACTTAAAAAAACCTAACAAATTAACTAATAAGAAACACTTACCACGGTGCGTTTTGAGTCATATTTGGATTATTATTCAATTCGCTTTGCGGAATTGGATAATATGAGTTTTTAGTGGTAAAAAGCTGGTAACCTCCTACCTGACTTGTTTTGATTACTGTTTCTAAAGTTCCCCATCTTCTTAAATCAAAAAAGTGCAGTCCTTCGCGGGCAAACTCAACATTTCTTTGGTGCATAATCTCTGTCATCATTTGGTCTTTGCTCCATCCTGTCATAGAAATATCAGCTAGCTTTGCTCTGTCTCTAATCCTTTTCACTAAGGGTATTGCCTCAGCTACTTTACCTTGCATCGTTTTTGCCTCAGCCAGCATTAAAAGAACATCTGCATAACGCATGGCATATTCATTGAGTTCACTCTTCCAATCTCCTTCGTCATTATTCCACCAGTTTTGATTTTTTCTAATCCATATCGCATTTGTTCCAAACTTTGTTGCAAAATCTGAATTGTAATAAATACACCCCGGATAATTCCACGCCAAAGTAGCCAAAGCTCTTGGATCAAATTCTCCACCAACAGTCTTTTCCTGTGTTAATGCATTCAATAATACCTTTGTTGGCAATAATTCGTTCCATCCGCCTACTTCACCCGGCGCGCATTCCTGAGCCATTGTTGTTGCTCTTGTTCTCTCGGCCGGCGTTCCTCCCCAAATGGTCGAACCACCCACTTTGCTAAACTGAATTTCAAAAACGGACTCTTTGCTGTTTTCATGTTTACCATCAAATAATTCAGCATAATTATCTAAAAGTCCATATCCGTTTGAGCCTTCGTTACTTACTAACTTATTCAACTGCTCTTCGGCTTTTGCCCAGTCTTTCATATACAAATATGTTTTTCCTAAAAATGCAATTGCTGCATTCTTTGTCACTCTTCCTTTAAGGGCAGCAGGATAGTTTTCCGGTAATTTGCTATTGGCAGCAAATTGGAAATCAGCTATAACCTGATTCCAAACTTCCGCTTCAGTAGATTTTGATTTAAAATAATCAGCCTGTGTTTCTACTAACGCTGTCGTAATAGGTACACTTCCATACTCATTGACCAAATTAAAATAATTCAAACCTCTTAAAAAAGTCGCTTCTGCTAATAATTGCTCTCTTTTAATTTCATCCATATTTTTAATTTTTGGCCCGTAAGAAATTACCTGATTGGCGCGAAAAATTCCGATATAAAGTGCTTTAAAGATATCTCCGGTCAGATTGGTACCTGCATCATTTTTATACATAGAAACGGCATAACGATCCTGCACATCATTTCTGGCAACAAAATTTTCTGTTCTGTTTTCTTTGAGCTGCATGGCCTGAATTTCCCAATAACCTGCATTATTATTGTCTACCAGAGTATTGTAAACTGTTGCTAATCCAGCCTCTAGATCTTCAGGAGTTTTCCAGTAAGAAGTAGTGGTTAGTTGACTCGGGTTTTCTAATTCAAGGTTATTATCGCATGAACTTAATAACACAAAGCCAGAGATTAGATAAAATATAATTGATTTCTTTTTCATTTTTTGTCTATTTAAAAGTTAATTTGCAAACCAAAAAGTATCGTCTTGCTTAATGGATATGATTTATAATCAACTCCTCTTCCTCCTAATGCATCAGCAGACACATCCGGGTTATACCCTTTGTATTTTGTAAAAGTATAAAGGTTGTCTGCTGCAAAATATATTCTGCATCTCTCTACAGATACTTGTTTTGTAATGCTGTTTGGAATTGTATATCCAAGTTGAACCGTTTTGATTCTAAGATAAGAACCGTCTTCCAGGAATCGATCAGAATAATCTGCTCCGTTATTGTTTTTGTCGTCAATATCTAATCTTGGGAAATCTGAATTTGGATTAAACGTATAAGAGTCTAATGTTGCACTGGAATAGTTGGTATTGGCTCTTACTGTTTCAAGATCTGTTTTATTTCCATTATAAAGTTTATTTCCCTGAGTTCCCTGCAAAGCCAGCGTAAAGTCAATCCCTTTCCAGTCTGCCTGCAATCTCAAACCGTACTCAAACTTAGGGAAAGCGCTTCCTTTGTATTGTCTGTCTTCACCGTTGATTTCACCATCGCCATTGTAATCAATGTATTTAACATCTCCCACTTGTGCATTTGGCTGAATCAGTTTTCCGTCTTTCGTATAAGAATCAATTTCTGCCTGAGATCTGAATAATCCATCAGAATCTACCAGAAAAAACGAATAAATTGGATACCCGACTTTACTATAGGTTACCGGAGCACCGTGAAAGGAACCTTTTCCTCCTTCGATTACCTGACTTCCTGTACTAAGTTCATCTACATTGTTTTTGATACTTGATACATTCGCTGTAATATTGAAGTTAAAATCTCCCAGTTTCTCATTGTACGTTAAACTCATTTCATATCCTTTATTGGTTACGTTTCCGGCATTTGTATAAGGATTATCACTTGATCCGACAGATAGTGGAATTGGCACTCTTAAAAGTAAATCTGATGTTTGTTTTTTGAAATAGTCAAATGTATATTGCAGCTTACCGTTCCATAAATCCAGATCTAAACCAAAATCTGATGTTGCTGTTGATTCCCATTTTAAACCCACTGCCGGATAATTTGTCTGAATATTACCACTCCATAATGTGTTTGGTTCTCCTGCTCCGTAACTGATCCCTGAAGTAATCAATCCTAAGTATTGATAATCCCCAATTTCCTGATTCCCTAATACACCGTAACTTGCACGTAATTTCAAATCGGATATTGGCGTTTTTAGATTGGTAAAAAAGTTTTCTTTACCAATGCTCCATGCTCCTGAAACAGAAGGAAAATTACCCCATTTGTTGTTTTGGCTAAATCTTGATGACCCGTCACGTCTTATGGTAGCTGACAATGTATATTTACTGTCATAAGAGTATATAACACGGCCTAAATAAGAAACCAGATTATTTTTCGTATTAAAACCACTTGCTGCGGGCTGAACAGCTCCGGATAACGTATAGATACCATCAGGTATACCGCTCACTGAACTTGTAACGGATTTGAAAGTATTGTTATATACCGTATATCCAGCCAAAGCATTTACATAGTGCTTGCCAAAAGTTTTGGTATAATTTAAGGTGTTTTCTACCTGCGTGTACAAATTAAATTCATCCTTATGAATTAAATCGTTATCTAAATTTTTAAAGAAACCACCTACCTCATAACGTGGTGTATAATTATCTTTTACATAATCTGAAACAGTTGCCCCGACACTCAATTTGTATTTAAAGCCATCAAAAAAGTTAGCCTCTACATATGTATTTAGTAAGGCCTGATAGGTATCACTTGTTACATCAAGAAGATTCAATGCCGCTATTGGGTTAAATATATCCGTTACAGGACCGGAAGCTCCACCGTAACCTCCTACCGCATCTTCGTTGTAAACAGCAAAACCGGGAATCATGGTAATTGCCGATCCCATAACATTACGACCTTGTCCGGGTACATCTGGTAACTCTTTTCTTTTTTCTTTGGTTAATAAAAGTGTTTCTCCAATTTTAAAGATCCCTTTTTTATAATCAGACTTTACTCTGATATTAAAACGGTCGTAATTCGTTTCTTTGATTATCCCTTCCTGATTAAAGTAATTTAAAGACATATTGTATTTTAAATTATCTGATCCTCCTGAAAAACCTAAAGAGTAATTTTGAATAGGTGCAGCTTTAAAAATGGCATCCTGATAATTTACTCCGGCTCCTCCAACTTCAGGATTAAGTGAAATAGGCAACGGATCTTTTCCTGCCGCCGCATAGGCCGCATTGCTTACTTTTGACCATTGTTCCTGGTTCAGTAAACTTAATTGTTTGGCTACAGTAGCATAACCTCCAAATACATCTAAAGAAACCTTGATATCTCCCTTTTTACCGCTCTTAGTTGTAATAATAACAACACCATTTGCTGCTCTGGAACCGTAGATGGCAGCGGCAGCGGCATCTTTTAAAACTTCGATTGATTCAATATCATTTGGACTTATGCTGTTCATGGACGCCACCTGGATATCATCTACCAAAATCAAAGGGGTGTTATTGTTTAATGAACCTGCTCCTCTTATCTGAATTCTGGTACCGGCGCCGGGGCTTCCTCCCGCCGATTCTACAGAAACTCCGGCAACCTTACCCTGAATAGCACTACCCAGGTTAGTATTACTTTGAGCATCAAGCTGTTTTGCTTTCAAACTGCTTATAGCACCAGTAGTACTACTTTTCTTCACGGTACCGTATCCTATTATAACAACTTCATTTAATGCATTACTTTCTTCACTTAGCGAAGCATTAATAACATTTCTTCCTTTTATTGCTTCTTCAACACTGCTATATCCAATGTAGGAGAAAACTAATATGGCATTTGGATTGGCTACATTTAACTTAAAAGTTCCATCAAAATCTGTAACAGTTCCATTAGTAGTTCCTTTGACAGTTACTGTAACGCCGGGGATTTTTTGAGCTGTTTTAGTGTCCTGAACTGTTCCTGTAATGGCATTTTGAGCTTGCATACTAATGCATGAAATCAAAGCAAAAACAGACAGTGCCAGTTTAGATGTAATGAAAGATCTTAAATTTTTCATTGGGTTAACATTCTCTTTTTTCATAAATTCATAGTTTTAAAATTGGTTTTGGTTAATATTTATTTTCAAGTAGTTCTAATTAAAATCACACGTATTATAAATCAAGCCTGTACAACACTTATTTTACGTTAACTGTAACTTCAACGGGTTTCAGCCACTGACTTGTAAAGGTTACTTTTATGGGTTCAGATGATATTCCGGCGGACTGAATATAAGCTGCAATATGACCGTGAAATACGCGCTGAACATTATCTGTATAATCTGTCATGTCGCTGTTATTTCCTGCTTCGAGTCCTAATAAAGTTCCTGGACCGCTTATCGTGCAAGTCACTTCATTGTCTGAAAGCATTACCGGCAGACCATTTTGATCTTTTATCTGAACCATTATTTTCGCAACTCCTTTCTCTTTTGCAATCGTGATATTTTTATCTGCAATCGTTAATTCAACAGGCTGTTGCGTTGTGGCAACAGTGTAACTACTTACGGCTACATCTTCTTTGTCTAAACCAATAACTTCCAGTTTTCCCGATACAAAAGGAATATCCCAATACATAATTCCTGTTTTTTCATCGTATAATTTGGTTTCGCCAACGACTTTTCCGTTTAATTCCAGGCGTGCTTTTGCTGCATTGGTATAACAAACCACACGAATTTTTTCGCCTTCTTGATAATTCCAGATTGCCCAGGCATCTTTAGATACGTCTTTTTCATTTTTCAACCGATACGTTCCAATGTAAGCCATTGGTTTATCTGACCATAATGACTGACGGAAATAGCCTCTTGGTTTTATAACTCCGGCAAAATCAACCAATCCTGAATAAAATCCTCTTGAGGGCCACCTTCCTGATTCGCCTAAATAATCAATACCTGTCCAAAGGAATTGTCCAAAAATATATTTGTTGTTTTTTACCGCCAGCCAAGGCTCCATATCATGAACATTCTCACTTCCGTAGATGACTCTGTTTGGATATTTTTCATGATCCGATTTGTATTTACTTTCGGTATAATTATAACCTGTAATATCTAAAGCTCCCGGATATTGGGTTTCATTTGACATTGCAACACCTGCTAAACCAGCAGTCGTTGGGCGGGACTTGTCGTATTTTTTTACTGCAGCCACCAGACGTTTTGCAATAACTCCAAGGCGCATCGCATCTGGCGCATCTTTTTTGTAACCTCCGTAAGCGGCTTGCCCAAAACCATCTTTTCCTTTGTCAAGAACCGGGTGAGAATAGGGATCATTAGGGTAATCTACTTCATTGCCAATACTCCAGGCAAAAACCGAAAGATGATTTCTGTCACGACGAACAAAATCTTCGAGATCTTTCTCGCCGTAATCGGCAAAAATATCAAACGAACCTTCGAATCCCGGAGTTCCGTAATTCCAGCCTTCCAGCCATTTGCGTTTTGGGAATTCCCATTCGTCGTAAGCTTCATTTAAAACCAATAATCCCAATTGATCACATAACTCATAAAAAACCGGAGCCTGCGGATTGTGACTTGTACGAATGGCATTTACACCAATTTCTTTAAGAGTTTTTAATCTGGTTTCCCAAACTTCACCAGGCACTGCTGAGCCTAAAACTCCCGCATCGTGATGCAGACAAACACCTTTCATTTTCATCGATTTTCCATTTAATGCAAAACCATTATTAGCATCGAATGTAAAAGTTCTAAAACCTGTTTTGGTAATAGTTTCATCTATTTTTTTACCCTCTTTTAAAACCGTTGTTCGAAGCTCATACAGATTTGGATTTTCTAAGTCCCATAACTTCGGATTTTTAATCATTAATTTAGTTGAGATTTTAGCAGTTTTATTTGCTGCAACTTCAATTTTATCAGAAGAATTTGCTACTGATTTTCCATCTTTTGAAATCAGTTCGTTAATTACCGTCAAAGTCGATTTTACAGCAGAACCATTTTCAAGATCAACCTCAATTTTCAAGGTTCCCTTTGCGTTTTTTACTTCCGGATAAGCATAAACGCCCCATTGTGCAATGTGAATGGGATTGGCATAAACAACCCATACATTACGATAAATCCCTGAACCGGTATACCATCTTGAATCGGCACTTTGGCTGTGATCAACGCGTACTGAAATGATATTTTCTGCACCATATTTTATAAACGGCGTTGCATCATAAGCAAAAGAAATATATCCATTTGGGCGTCTTCCTAAAGAATGTCCGTTGATAAAAACTTCGCTTCTGTTGTACACTCCTTCAAAATAGAAATAGACTTTTTCGCCTGTTTTACTTTGCGGAATAGTAATGGATTTTCTATACCACGCAATTCCGCCAGGTAAATAACCTGTGCAACTTGCCAATGTTGGACTCAATTGTCCTTTTACGCTCCAGTCATGAGGTACATCAACCGTTTGCCATTTGCTGTGGTCATAAGTTGCATTTTTTGCATCTGAAACATCTTCAAGTTTGAATTTCCAGTTGTCATTGATTTTTTTTGAATCTCCAAATGATATCTGACCAAAACCAGACATACAGGATAAAATAAGAATGGGTAATATGATTTTTTTGGTAAACACTAGTAATACTTTTTATTGTTATTATTTTTTTGTTTCAGGTTCTAAACTCTTCGCCTCAATTTTATTCCGGCTGACATTCCAATATTTGAGTTCTATTACACCTGTCGAAAATGTCAATCTGTTTAAGAGGAATCTATGCAGCTAAGCGTTTTGTTCATTATGCTCTTTTTATATTCTTTTACTTCTTTCTATCTGTAATGTTATCTTATATAAGGGAGTAAACTAAGAAGCGAAACGCCCTTTTAGCGTTCTCTGATACCTGCATTTTTTTCGCTTTTTGCAATTTTAACTTACCTGATAACCAATATTCTTAGATAACTGTTATAGTACCTTATCAGTATAACTATAAGTGCAAAGTAAAGTGTAGTCAGAAGGTTTCAAGAGGGGTAAATTGGAAAAAAAAGGAGGTCAAATTCGCAATTCATCTATTTTTAATCCATAAAATTACATAGTACATAAAAATAGTATTAATTTTTTAAACAAAGAATAATTGTCAAATTAACACATAAAATAATTAGCGTGATTAAAAGTCAGGTGACCAACACGAATTTCACCTACATAAAAGCCGAAAAGAATAGCTGTTGAAATAAAAATCAAACAATACATAAAAACTGCAGGCCAAAAAACAATCAGATTTAAAACCCATTATTTCTTAACCTGCAGTTTTTATTTAAGGAGACCAATAAAAAACACGATTGGACATACTGATAAAAAACAATTCTAATCCGCCGACTGTAATTCATTAAAATTCTATTACACAAGAAACATTGATCTCTATTTGCCTAAATTAAAAGAACCAATTGCGTTATTTAATAACATTTGTATCAGCGTTAAAAGAACTCTTATACTTTTTAATATACTCCGATGGGGTCATACCAAAAAGTTTTACAAATTGCTGCCTAAAGTACTTTGGATCCTCAAAACCCACCTCTGCACTTGCCTGAGTAATGTTAATATCTTCGGTCAACATTAACATCGCGGCTCTTCGAATCCGGACTGAACGAATAAAAGCATTTAAAGTCTGCCCTGAGATAATTTTAATTTTAGTATATAACGTTCTATGGCTCATCCCCATCTCCAGAGCGAAGTTTTTTATTGTAAAATCTCTTTTATGAATGTTTGATTCTACTATATCAATACATTTTTTTAGTATTTCCTGATATTCAACAGGAACTTTCTGAGTGTTTTCTTTAAGGGTTATACTGTCCAAAAAGTATTTACGTAAATTACTCCTGTTCCTTAAGAGCGATTCTACCCGCGCCACAAGCATATCGTCATCAAATGGTTTTGTAATATAATCGTCTGCTCCGTCACTTATTCCCTGAAGATGGGTTTCTGGATTCTTTGATGCTGTTAATAATATTACCGGAATATGAGACAAAGCGCTATTTTCTTTTATTTTTCGGCACAATTCAAGACCATCCATTTCCTCCATAGCAATATCACTTATTACTAAATCAGGCATGTGTTTCTTTGTCAATTTCAGACCTTCATCACCATTCTCTGCACTATAAACAATATAGGTTTCCGAAAATAATTTAATCAGATACGCTCTTATTTCTGCATTATCATCAATAATGAGAACAGTTCGTTTGTCTGTCAGCATTATTTTCTGAAAATCAGTTTCTGAAACAGCATTAGAGACTACATTATTCTCCTCCATTTCGTCCATTATAAGTTCATTAAACAATTGGCTTCTTTTTGGAGCCACTTTGGTAATTTCAATATCTCCAAAATGATTATTCCCTTTTAAAAATGTCAATTTAAAAGTACTTCCTTTTCCAGGCTCACTACTGCAGCTTACAGTTCCTTTGTGTTTGTCTACAAAATATTTCACAATATAAAGTCCGATTCCAAACCCTGTTCCTACCGATACTTTAGAATTGATTTGCCTGAATTTTTCGAATATCACATCAATATCCTTTTTCTCTATTCCGCCACCGGTATCCGATATTTCGAGTTCAACTTCCCTTTCATTTTCAGCAAGTCTAAGATGAATCTCTCCTCCAGCTGGCGTATATTTAAAGGCATTTGACATTAAATTAAATAACGAAATTTCAATTTTTTCATAATCTCCTATAATTTCAATATCATAATCAGGAATATTAAAAACGTAGTTGATGTTTTTATCTTTTGCCTGATTGACAAAACACTGATATACTTCATTGCAAAGGTTGTTGACATTAATAGTAGAAAGCCTGAGCGAATCTGCATCGTTTTCTGCTTTACGAAAAAGCAACAACTGATCTACCAGACTCAAAAGTCTTCGGGCATTTCGGTGCGCTATTGCCAAATCACTTCCCGAAGAACCATTCTGAACACTTTCTTTCTGAACTGCTTTTTTTAACGGATTTATAATCAGCGAAAGCGGCGTACGAAATTCGTGTGAGATGTAGGTAAACATCGAAGACTGTTTCTCTGCTATTTCTTTCTCTTTTTTGCTTTCCAGTTCGGCAATTTTCACTTTGTATTTTAGCTCTTCCTTGTTTTTATTGTACCTTATATACGCAAAAACAATTCCTACACCTGCCAGTAAATATAAGGTGTAAGCCCACCAGGTTCTGTACCAGGGCGGGAGAACAACAACCGTAATCAGGGTTTCTTCTTTATTCCAGCCGCCTTTAAAATTGGTGGTTTTTACTTTAAAATTATATTTTCCTTCCGGCAATCTCGAATAATTTGCTTTTCGGGTTTGCCCTGTATAATTCCATCGGTTGTCCCAGCCATCCAAATAGTAAGCATATTTGATTTTGTCGGCATTATTATAATCCAATGCTACAAACTCTATTGATAAAGTGGTTTGATCGTAAGGTAATTTTATCTTTTTGATTTTACCTGAATCCCATTGTGTAATGAGTTCATTTTTATTTTCTTCGACAGGCTGATTGTTGATATAAAGATTTGTCAGCAGCAGATTGTTTTTCTGATCAGAATCTTTAATAGCTTCAGGAAAGAAAATATTAAATCCGTTTATTCCTCCAAAGAGAAATTCTCCAGTAGACAATTTCAATCCCGCATTAAAACTAAACTGATTGCTCTGCAGCCCGTCACTTACAGAATAATTCCTGAATATTTTTCTTTTGTAATCAAATTTACAAACACCATTATAGGTACTCATCCATAAATTGCCTTGTTTATCTTCGAGTAATCTTAAAATTGTATTGGAAGGCAAACCGTCATTAGTAGTAAATCTTTTATATGTATTTATTTTGCGGTCAAACAATAACAATCCTCCTTCCTGGGTTCCCAGCCACAGGTTTTTATTTTTATCCTCCAAGACACACCTAATAGGAATTCCGATATTCATCTTACTATATTTCCCGGTCTTTTTTTCTATAACGAACAATGAGGTATAATTGCCTCCCCAAAGTTTACCATCACTGGTCTGTGTAAGACATTGTAAATTATCGATTGCTTTATCAAAGAGCACAAAAGCATTTTTAGTTCTGTCAAAAAGGTACAAGAAACCTTCATTAGTAGCACTCGCCCATATATCTCCCTGAGAATCCTTATAAACAAACCATATATTTTTCTCTGTTTGCTTTGTAACGGGATTATAACACGAAAAATACTTTATGGTGTTATTTGCCGGATTAATGCGATTGACACCTCCCGCCCAGGTCGACAGCCAAATTTCATTATTGGCATCTCTGATGATACTTGTAATAAAGTTGTTAGAAATTTTATTGGCTGTATTCGCAGTACTGCTATAAAGGGTATACTTGTTATTTTTTCTATCCCAATACTTCAGACCTGCTCCATCAGTACCAATCCATATATTTTTCTTTTCATCTTCACAAAATGACAAAATAAAATTTTCTGCAGGATCATTCGCTGCCATATATTTAATATGCTTAAAGTAATTAAGATTACTCCCTATCATGCTAATGCCTCCACGTAAAGTACCAATCCATTTGTTTCCGGCTACATCTTCATACAAACTCATGATCGAATTGCTTTTTAGAAGCTCATTATCTCTTGTAGAATTATATGCTGTGGCTTTTTTATCCTTTCCGGCAACTTTATAAATACCACAGCCATCTGTACTTAACCACAGTTCCCTTTTTTTATCTATAAAAATATGGGTAACGGCACATTTATCTAAAAAATAATTATCTGAAAGCAATCCGGATTTAGTATCAAACAAATAAAAACCTTCATCTGTTCCCAGCCAAAGATCCCCATCTGAAGAAAGCTTCATACATTTAACCCCAATTGATAAAGGAAACACAACCTTTAGTTTTTTCGAATCATAACTGTATTTGCCAATCCCGACATTTCGTACATACACCCAGCAAAACCCATTTACAACGGCATCTTCAAGAACTGCCGCATCATAATTATAGCTGACCACATTACTTTTGAATCCTTCCAGAGGTACACTCTTACCTGTAAACAAGCCGTTTTCAAAAACAATCAGGCCTAAGTTTTGTGAACCAACCAATATTCTGTCACTAGAAACGGCTCGTATCTGACGAATAATATCTTTTAAAACTTTTGGTTTACTACCGGGCACAACATATTGAACCGGATGAAATGTAGCATTGGTTTTATTATAAATACAGACTCCGTTAGAACCTCCAACCCAGATATTTTTTTTTGAATCTCCTTCGATATTCGAAATCGTATTAAACAACAATGATTTTTTATCATTAGGCCTGTTTCGGAAAACCTTAAAATCATATCCGTCATATCGATTTAGCCCGTCATAGGTGCCAAACCACATATAACCGTCGCTATCCTGAAACACTGAGTTTACCGAATTATTAGATAAACCATTGGACATATTAAGAAATTTAATTGGATAATCCTGGGAATAACCAATGGCAGCAAAACCTAATAAAAGTATCAGATGTAGAACAAAATTTTTCAAGATAAAATGCGTTTTTTAAACTTTGTTTAGAAAACACAATTATAAACTAATTTTATAGATTATTAACATAAATAACAAAACAAAAAATACATTTATTTATAATTTTATGTGTTTTTATTTTAAATCTTTACTTTCAACCAATAACTAAAAAGTAATACTTTTACGAAAGGACTACATTTTTAAGCAAAAATTCTTATTTAATTTTTCTCTGCTGACAATAAAAAAACTGCTAATGAAATTTCGATTTCCTTAGCAGTTTTTTCTTTTAAAATTCTAAATTAATATTACCCGCATTTCGACGATCCACAATCGCTGCAGGTAAGACAGCCTTCCTGATAAATAAGATTATCCGAATTACAATTGCTGCATTTTTGTCCCCGCGCTTCAGTTCCGTCAACGATATAACGTTTCAGGGCTCGCGATACACCATTTTTCCAGGTATTTATTGACTCGCTGTCTAATTGTAGACTGCCAATCAGCTCGACTACTTTATCAATTGGCATTCCGTGTCTTAATGTGCTTGATATCAGTTTGGCATAATTCCAATATTCCGGATTAAACTTATGCGAAAGCCCTTCGATAGTGGTTTTATAACCTCTGGTGTTTTTGTATTGAAAATCGTAACGGGTATTCCCGTCTTCGTTTTTATTCTTGATAATAAGTCCCTCTGATACCCAACGCGGAATAAGGATACCATCTTCATCGTCTACTAGACCTGTAAAAATTTCATAGGGTCTTCCTTCCAATACTCCGATAAAAGCGATCCATTTGTCTTTACTGTTCTGAAAACGAACGACATCAGCCTCTAAAACCTGAGGACGTTTGGTAGGAAAAATACTCGTTTGGGTTGCTGCAATTTCTTCTTTCTTTTCTGTATTGGCAATCAAAACTCCCGAGCGTGAACCATCACGATAAACGGTAACACCTTTACATCCGGCTTCCCATGCTTCCATATACAATTTATTCACCATTTCTTCCGGTGTTTCATTGGGTACATTTATCGTAACTGAAATCGAGTGATCGACCCATTTCTGGATTTTACCCTGCATTCTTACTTTGCTCAGCCAATCGATATCATTACTTGTCGCTTTATAATAAGGTGATTTTTGTACCAATACATCTATTTCTTCCTGACTGTAATTTTTTGAAGTGTCATATCCATTAACCAGCATCCACTCTTTGAATCGGTGATGAAATACTACATATTCTTCCCAGCTGTCTCCAATTTCATCGACAAAATCAATGCGCGCGTCTTTATCATTTGGATTTACTTTTCTTCTTCGTTTGTAAACCGGCAGAAAAACAGGCTCTATACCGGATGTTGTCTGGGTCATTAAACTTGTTGTTCCGGTTGGTGCGATTGTCAATAAAGCAATATTTCGGCGTCCGTATTTTTGCATTTGATCGTACAATTCACTGTCAGCCTCTTTTAACCTCAGTAAGAACGGATTATTTTTTTCTCTCTGAGTATCATAAATCCCAAACATCCCGCGTTGTTTCGCCAAATTTACAGATCCACGATAGGCTTCTATCGCAAGGGTCTTCTGTATCTTTTCAGCAAACAAAACGCCTTTCTCACTTCCGTAACGCAAACCTAATGCTGCAAGCATATCACCTTCGGCAGTAATCCCGATTCCGGTACGTCGTCCTTCATTTGCTTTATGTTTGATGTTTAACCAAAGATTTTTCTCGACTAATTTTACTTCTTCGCTTTCCGGATCCTGATTGATTTTTTCTAAAATGGCATCAATTTTCTCGAGTTCAAGATCAATAATATCATCCATTATTCTTTGGGCTGCCACAACGTGTTTTTTGAAAAGTTCAAAGTCAAAAGAAGCTTTTTTGGTAAACGGATCATTGACATACGAAAACAGGTTTATAGCCAGCAAACGACAGGAATCATAAGCACAAAGCGGGATTTCGCCACACGGATTTGTCGATAAGGTTTTATATCCTAAATCAGCATAACAATCCGGCAATGATTCATTTATAATGGTATCCCAGAATAAAATTCCGGGTTCTGCTGATTTCCAGGCATTATGAATAATTTTGTTCCAAAGTTCTTTTGCTTTAATTTCTTTAGAATATAATGGGGTATCACTAAATATGGGGTATTTTTGCTCGTATAAAGCATCTTCTTTTACTGCCTTCATAAACAAATCATCAATTCGTACAGAAACATTGGCTCCGGTAACTTTTCCCTGTTCCATTTTAGCATCAATAAAATCGGCGGCATCAGGATGATTTACAGATACTGAAAGCATAAGGGCGCCACGACGGCCATCCTGAGCCACTTCGCGTGTCGAATTGGAATAACGTTCCATAAAGGGTACCAATCCTGTAGAGGTCAATGCCGAATTTTTAACCGGCGAACCTTTTGGACGAATGTGCGACAAATCATGTCCTACTCCTCCTCTTCTTTTCATCAGCTGGACTTGTTCCTGATCTGTTTTCATGATTCCGCCATAGGAATCTGAATTGTCATTGCCTATCACAAAACAATTGGACAATGAGGCCACCTGAAACGGATTTCCAATACCTGTCATCGGGCTTCCCTGTGGCACCAGGTATTTAAAATCTTTGATCAGATCAAAAACTTCTTCTTCAGTAAACGGATCTGCATATTTATTTTCGATTCGCACAATTTCTGACGCAATACGACGGTGCATATCATCAGGTGATTTTTCGAAAATATTACCCTGAGAATCTTTAAGAGCGTACTTGCTTACCCAAACTGTTGCCGCTAGACTGTCTCCTTTAAAATATTCTAAAGAGGCCTGAATCGCTTCATCCTGAGTATAAATTGTTGTTGTATTATCTGTAGCTAATAATGTATCCATGGCTAGGGTCTTTTTGTAGTTTTTATGAGTGGTAAATTTAGAACCAAATAAACTCTAAAAAAAATGAAATGTAAAAAGTTTACAAAAATAAACATCTAATGAACTGAAAACAAATAGATTAAAAATTTACAAACACACAAAAGTTAACAAATAAATACATTATATTTTAAACATTAACAGAATTTATGATAAAAGTCATTGAATGATAAAAATCCAATTAATGCGTTAAACAAAAAGAAAAAAAGATAAAATTTCTTACTTATTGTAAACATTTGCTTTTTAATTAAGAGTTTTAGCCAATCACAACTTTTATTCTTTAGATTTATTTTGTTTCAAACAATAAAAAATACCCTCAACCAGCACTTCACTTTTTTGAGTGTATAATGAAATCTGCCTGAACTATTTTATATATTGCTGACCGTATTGATCAGTATGAGTTTTTTATTCTTACTTTCTAGAATACTTCTACAGGCCACCATCAACAAGGATAATATTCCAAATCCCATTCCTGCCCATGGAACATTGCTAATAGTACTTTGCGAAATAATCCAGCCTCCAACGGCCGTACCCAGAAATACACCCAGATTTCCGAAAGAAGTAGCTAAACTATTCGCAAATTCAAGAGATTTTGGAGCTGCAGAAATCATATAAGCTGATGCATTTAAAAAACAGGGCGCATAAAAGAATCCCCAAATTGCCACTAGCATTATAGTGATCCAGATGCTGTCTCCGGAATAAATAAGTATCACCGGAATAATTACGGTTCCCAAAAGAAAAAAAGCAACTGTTTTTGTGATGCTTTTCGTTAGCATTTTTCCGGAAAGCCAATTGGAGAAAACCCCTACAATGCCAAACAAAAGCAAAAGATAACTAATGGCTGCCATATCGACTTTTCTGGTTTTTATCAAATAGTCAGCAAAATAACTGTAAGTTGAAAACCAGGATGCTATCATAAAAAAATTCATGGCGGTACTTAAAACAAAGGACTTGTCTTTTAGAATTTTTATCTGGCTTCCATACGATTTTTTCTCCGGTATTTCTCCCCCTGGCATAATCCTGAAAATAGTAAATAAGGCTAATGCGCTAACTATTGCCTGAACAAAAAATGAAATCTGCCACGTAAAAATACTTGCTAAATAGGTCGCAAACGGTACCGTTGTCACCATTGCCAAAGCGATGCCGCCAAGAACGATTCCCATTAACTGATTCTCCTGACTTTTTTCTCCAGATGCAACGGCGGCTGCAATTGCTGTGGCGATATAAACCGGCTGCAGAAAAGCAGGTAACATCCGAACGATCATCAGAAGCCAAAAAGGCGGTGAAAACGCCGAAACAACTGTTGATAACAAAAAGATAAAAATAGTGGCGAGCATGATCTTTTTTCTGTCAAAGCCGGAAAACAGCAAGGTCATAAACGGGCCTGTAAGTGCAATAACCAATGCAAAAGCACTTAACAGATACGCCGCCTTATCGATTGTAATTCCGTAATAAACGGCGATTTGCGGTAAGATTCCAATAATCCCGAATTCTGTTGTTATGATACCAATCATTCCCAAACATCCCACGTAGGCGATTTTTTTATTTAGCTTCATTACTTTTTAGAGTTTAGAGATGAATAAATTATTTGGATGGTTTGTCCCTGAATGGGAATTCCCGTAAGTGTTATTGCCATAATAAGGGTAAAGGTGTATTGAAACATGTTTGTAATTATTTTAGGGTTGCAAAATTACACTCAGTACATTAAATTTGCATGGTAAACATCCCAATGTAGGGTACTAACAAAAAAGTAAGTAATGGCAAAAAGAAAAGAAAGTTCGACAAATTCAGAAAACAGAAACTATATCACAACCTGCGATCTTACCTATGCTGTTTGCCTTGTAGGCGGCAGATGGAAACTGTTGATATTATGCAAACTTGAAAAAGGAAAACTGAGATTTGGAGAATTAAGAAACCAAATATGCAACATTACAGAGCGCATGCTTACTTTGCAATTGCGCGAATTAGAACGAGACGGAATGGTAAAACGTACTGTTTATGCCGAAGTACCGCCCAGAGTAGAATACGAACTTACTGAAATTAGCCTGAAACTAGTACCAATCTGGGGCTTAATAAGCAATTGGGGAGCCGAACACAGAGAAACGATGCTTCAAAAAAATACTGCCGAAGCAGAAAACTTAATAGAACAGGAATAAAAGAAGCGAATCACTATAATGAAAAAACCACTCTAAAAGAGTGGCTTTTACTTCTTTGTTCTTCAAAAAGCAATAAAGGCTAAAATAGTTATGAAACTTTAGTCATTAATTCTTCAATTTTAGATGCTGAAATTATCGGATTTGCGCCCGGAGACGAAGCTACTAAAGCGCCTATTGCACAAGCAAAATCGATGGAGGACTGAGGATCTTTTCCTGTAAGTAATGAGGTGGTTAATGCTGCCAAAAATGAGTCGCCTGCTCCTACTGTATCGGCAACTTCTACAGGATAACCTTCGTTATCATAGAGTTTTCCTTCCCACAATAACAAAGCCCCGTGTTTTCCTTTGGTTACACATATCCCAGTTGCTTTTGTTTTGTCTGCAACAAAATGCATGTTCTCTTCTAAACTGGTAAAAGGGGAATGCATGGCCTGTGCAATTTCTAACAATTCTTCGTCATTGAACTTTATAAAATCAGCCGAATGCATTAATTGCTCTAAGATTTCATAGGAATAATGCGGCTTTCTTAAATTCACATCAAAAACCTTGTAGACATCTGTCTGCAGCAATTCTTCCAGAGATTTCCTGGAGACTTCGTCTCTGCAGACCAAACTTCCGTAAATTAAAACATCGGCATCAACTACAACTTTTTTTGCAAAATCATTCAATACAATTTTGTCCCAAGCCGACGGATAATTGATTTCGTACGTCGCAGAACCACGCTCGTTTAGTGTAACATTTACTAATCCTGTCGGGAAATTTTCTGACTGCATAATCGCATTGGTTTCAAGTCCCATACTTTTTACCTGATCGATTATGGCGTCTCCGTCTTCATCATTGCCTACACAACTGATCATGGCTACCTCGCAACCTAAAGTTTTCATTCGTAAAGCTACATTTAATGGTGCACCTCCGATCTTTTTTACCTGATCAAAAACATCCCAAAGTACTTCTCCGTAAGCTACAGCTTTAAGTTTTTTTCCGTTATTCATTCTAAAACTATTTTATATTAATGTTATTCCGGTTGAGCAATCTGAAGGATTAAAAAAAATAACCAACTCACCTTCAGACTGCTGCCGTTTATTATTGTCTCTTTAGAAAATAAATTTTCTTAAGTTACTGTAAGATACAACAATACTTTTCAACCCCTTTATTGTTTCACAAAAAATTAATAACCCGGATTTTGTTTGTACAATCCCTGGCTGAAATTAATTTGCTTTAACGGAATTGGACAATACTCTTCTTTATGCGCATCAAAAAAGGCATCCTGATAGTAAGTACGTTTTGTTTTTTCTTCTGTATAAAATTTATTCATCACTTCATCAGTTACACCCCAGCGAACCAAATCAAAGAAACGATTCCCTTCCATAGCCAGTTCTAAACGACGCTCCCAACGCAAAGCTTTACGGGCAAAATCCTGTGTCCAGTTGCAATTGTTTCCGTCAACATAAGTATTGATTTTAAAGTTTTTTGCATACGGAAGTCTTCCTGTACTTTGCGCAGCACGTTCTCTGATCTGATTGATTAATGGCAAGGCTTCTGATTGTCTTCCTAATTCAATCAAAGCTTCGGCGCGCATCAAAATTACATCGGCATAACGAATCTGAATTCTGTTTTTTGAGTTTCCGTAAAACGGATCAATATTGACTACACAACTACAGCTTGGGGCTACATTTTCTTTCAATGAAGCAAAATATCCGTACGTTCCCGGAGATCGTACCCAAGCTTCAACATAAAGAAATTCCGGGTCGTATTTATAAGGCAAGCCCGGCATGGCAACGGTATGATATAATCTTGGATCAACCGTATTGGCGTCTCTGTTTTTATAATCGAAATCCTGATTGTTGTAGGTATCAAATTCAGGTAAACCATTAGCTCCCGTTTTAAAAGCGTTTACTAAATTTTGGCTCGGTTTATGAAAATCACAACATCCTAAGCCTTGCGGAGTAGAAAGTACATCTGAAAAATTTAATCTTCCGTATAAGGTTCCGTCATTGTCTGAGAATTGAATGGAAAAAATAGATTCTGTTCCGTTCTCAAAAGTTCCCGGCAGGAAGTTATTGGCAAAATCAGGCTCTAAACTTGCTTTTCCAATTACTTTATCGGTTGCCGTAATTACTTCTTGTAAATGCTGCTGATTGATTCCGGTAACCTTATAGGTTTCGTCTTGTGTATACGCCTGATACAAACGTGTTTTGGCCAGATAAGCATAAGCGGCTTTTTGAGTGGTACGCCCTACTTGTGGCTGTGTTTCCGGCAAAGCATCAGCTGCAGCCTGAAAATCTTCGGCAATTTTGTTCCAAAGGTCTTCGTTTGAAAGTGCTTTATTAGAGATCGTTTTGTAATTCTCAACCGCAATATCTTCTGTGATATAAGGAACATTTCTGAACATAATTTTCAGCATAAAGTAGAAATGCCCTCTTAAGAAACGCATTTCGGCTATACGTGTTTTTTTCAACGGAAAATCAGCTTCTGATATTTGCTCTAAGGCTTTCAAGGCTTTATTTGCTCTGGAAACCCCAACATAACTGATATACCAGAAATTGTCTAACTCACCAAAATCAGGTCGGATATTATTGGAAACTTCAAAGAAGTGAAAATCCTGAAGATCATTAGTTCCGCTTCCGCCCTTGTAAGCATCATCAGAACGCACATTCCCAAAAGGCCATAAACTGTATGGTGAATCATAATGATCGTTCCCTAATTGTGCGTAGGCCGCATTCATAAATCCTTCTACTGACTGCGGTGTGACAATATCTTCTTCTGAGAGTACGCCACGAGGGTCATTTTCCAGAAAATCAGAACAGGAACCCAACATTCCAAGTACTAAAAAAGCTGTTATATATAGTATTTTTTTCATTTTTTTCGATTTAAACTTTTATTATAATGTAAAATTAAGACCGGCTGTAAAAGTCGTGGGCTGCGGATATCCAAATCCTGCATTTTCAGGATCTACACCAGTAAAACTCTTAGCATCAATGATTAGTAAATTTTGTCCACTGATGTACAATCTAAAGCTATCAAAATTCATTTTTTTCAATAAATCTTTTGGCAAACTGTATCCTATCTGCAATACACGAAGTTTAAGATAGTTTCCGTTTTCTACATAATAAGTCGAAAATCTTGATTCTGCATTTCTGTCTACAGTCGTTAAGGCAGGAATAGTAGAATTTGGATTATCCACAGACCAGGCATTTAATAAACGTGTTCCTTTATTCGAACCTACATCATCAACACTCCAGAAATCAGTTTGGTATTTGGTATTATTAATGACATCAACATCACTTGCTCCTTCCCAGAAAGTGCTGAAATCCCAGTTTTTATACCCTAATCCTAAATTAAATCCATAAGTCAATCCCGGATTTGGATTTCCTATCCACGTACGGTCTTTATCTGTAATTACTCCATCTCCGTTTAAATCTTTGTAGCGAATTCTTCCAAGGCCTTTTCCTTCCTGAGTGGCCGAGTTGTCTACTTCGCCCTGACTTTTAAAGAGTCCGTCAGTTACATAACCATACATTGAATTAAATGGACGCCCCAGGATATTATCATCAAGTCCGTCTCCTCCGTAGTTATTTCGTACTTCATCGGGCAATTTTGTCACCTTGTTTTTATTGGCAGAAACATTTGCAGAGATATCATATTTAAGTCCAAATGAAGTTTCGTCATGGTATCCTAAACTAACTTCCCAGCCTTCATTCTGCATCGAAGCGCCGTTTACCCAGCGATTTCCACCTTCTCCAATTACACCCAGATAGGCAGGTAAAACCAGAATATCATCTGTTTTTTTGATATAATAATCTACCGAACCGCTTAGTTTTTGTTTGAATAATCCAAAGTCCAAACCTATATTGGTTTGTGTGGTGGTTTCCCATTTTAAATCATCGTTTCCGGACTGAGTTGCAATGAAACCTGAGGGAAGCAAACCGTTTCCGTTTCCTGCAATATCATAAGCCGTTCCGTAAGAAGTTGCCCAGGTCGGACTTCCGCCTGCATAACTGGCCAAATACAAACTGTATACAGCGGTATTACTGATTTCCTGATTTCCGGTTTGTCCCCAGCCTGCTCTTAATTTTAAATCAGAGAAAACGGGCGCATTATTTTTGATGAAGTTTTCATTGCTGATTCTCCATCCTGCCGAAACTGCCGGAAAGGTTCCAAATTGATTGTTTTTACCAAAACGGGACGATCCGTCACGGCGAATGGTACCGGAAAGCAAGTAACGATTATCAAACTCATAATCCACTTTTCCAAAATACGACAGCAAAGAATAAGTTGTTGAAGTTCCGCTTGTAAACGATTCTCCTGTTCCTGCATCAGGATACATATAATCCGGTGTTTCGATAAGGAAATCATTTTTACGCAAAGTTGTCGTATCATAAACATCTTTGTACATCTCTGTTCCTGCCATCAAATTCAGATTACTTTTTCCGAAATTCAAACTATAAATGGCCGTATTGGTCCAGGTCCATTTATCACTCACCGACTGATCAATGGTTACCGAGGTCTGATCATTTTGTAAATAACCGGATTGGTAACTTCTTTGCAGTGTACGTTTTTTATAAGATCCGTAATCGATACCAAAACTACTTTTGATATGTAAGTTTTTAATGATTTCAAGATCGGCATACATATTTCCGAAAAGACGCAAATAATCGTACTTATTGTCTTTGTTGTAAGCCAAAAGACGAACCGGATTTTGCCTGTCGTTCATTCCCCCTACTGGTCCTCCCCAACCTTTTCCATCAACAGTATGTACCGGAATTATAGGCAAAGCGCGAAGTGCAGGATCCAGAACTCCGGGATCTGTAACTTCATTGGTACGGGTCATCGAGAAGTTTTCTCCAATTACCAGTTTCCCGTCAAAATATTTATAAGAACCATTCATACGGGCCGAAATTCTCTGGAAATCTGTCGTTTTTACAACGCCTTCATTTCCATAATACCCCAAAGAAAAAACATAACTTCCTTTGTCTGATGCATTAGAAACTGATAAGTCATACGAATTTGCGATTCCGGTTTGTGAGACAGCATCGTACCAATCTGTATCTGAAGCTTTCAAGGTCTGATTCGCATCTAAATATTCAGGAATCAAAACTTTGTTCAATTGTGGTTTGTTGTTGTTTACAGACCAGTCAAACTGATAACGCAAATTATTGTTGTTAGGGTTCAAGCCGTCGTTAATATTGGCCTGCCATAAAGCCTGCCCAAACTGATCGGCATTTAATACTTCCTGTTTTCTGGAATAATCTGAAAAAGAAGTATAAGTGCTGAAATTGATTCTCATTTTACCTTCTTTTCCTTTTTTGGTCGTGATGATAATAACTCCATTTGAAGCTCGGGAGCCATAAATACTGGCAGAAGAAGCATCTTTTAAAACCTGAATTGATTCAATATCATTTGGGTTTAGTTCGTGCATTCCGGATTTTGTTGGCATTCCGTCAATTACATAAAGAGGATCTGTGTTGTTTAAAGTTCCAATTCCACGAATCACAACTTTTGTATTGGCTCCGCTTGGAGAACCATCAGACGAAACTTTTACCCCGGCCACTCTTCCCTGCAGCGCTTTTATTGGGTTGGGTTCGGGTTGTGTCATGACTTCCTTCATGTTTACAACGGCCACGGCTCCTGTAATATCTGTTTTCTTTTGTTTTGAATATCCGGTCACAACAACTTCATTGAGTTGATTGTTATCTACTTTTAAAGTAATATTGAATGTTTTTTGTCCTTTTACTTCAATCGATTGTGGACTGTACCCTATAAATGAAATTACAATCTTGGCATCTGAAGTTACCTCTTGAAAAGAAAAATTTCCATCAAAATCTGTTACTGTACTGGTATTGGTTCCGGCAATAAGTACCGTTGCTCCGGGAAGCGGCATTCCGTCGTCTGAGGAAATTACTGTTCCCTTAATCCCTGTTTCCTGTGCCGTCATAACCAGCATTGGAAAGAAGAAAAATAGAAAATAAATGAGTTTGGTTTTCATAGTTAGTGGTTTTGGTTTTAAGGTTAGTTTATATTTAATTGGTTAATCTCTAAGTCATTCAGCTCAACTCCATTTTTTGAAGAAACGGAAAGAGCGGTATACGGCTGGTTGGGGAAAAAGATTTCAGTAATTACTTTTTCGCCGTTATTGTAAAATATCTCAATGGATGTTTTGTCCAGAATGATTTTAAAAGTCCCTTCTTTCTGACTTCCGTCTAAAGGTGCTTTGGTAATTGTTGAGGCAAATTTTTCTGAGAAGTCAATTTTTCCAGATTTCAAGCGATCCACAAATAAATAATGATCTGTATTATTGATTCCAAAGCTCACCGCTTCTCCATTTGCATTTGAAAGAGTAAAAGTGTACGTATCCTGTTTAAGATTCCTGATATTAAAATGAAGCATTGCCTTTGTCAAATCAATTTTTCCTGCTTCAGCTACAGCTAATTTTCCTTTTCCTTTCAGGCTTTTTACTTTGATTGTTTTAGCAATGTATTTATTGATTTCTTTTACAGGATTATTGATCAAAACATAATCATTCCCTTTTTTGATTACCTGAAGTTCACGCGCAATTGTCGTACTGCTTCTCCATGCCGTTGTAGGAACTTCTTGGGCATAATCCCAATTCGACATCCAGCCAATAAATAAACGGCGGCCGTCTGCAGCAGGAACATTATTCCAGGTAACTCCCGCATAATTATCTTTGCCGTAATCCAGCCAGACTGCTTTTTCCTGTTCTACTTTGTTGGCAAAATTGACATCTAAAGTAAACGTGGTTCCGTCAAAATCTCCAATAAAATATTGTGTTCCTGAACCTCCGTTCGCGCCGCCCGGATTTAAATTCTGAATCAAAACCCATTTGGTTTCATTGGTACCTTCCACTTTTATCTCAAAGAAATCAGGACATTCCCAAACACCTCCATGAGCGCCAATGTTTTTCCCGAATTCAGATAAATATTTCCAGTTTTTAAGATCCTTAGAGGCATAAAACTGGGTTCTGTCCTGTGCTGCCAACGACATGATCCATTGTTTATGCGTTTCATCCCAGTTGACTTTTGGATCACGAAAATCACGAATTCCGGGATTTTTAATGACAGGATTTCCTTGTTCAAATTTCTGCCATGTAAAACCATTGTCATTCGAATACGCGATATCCTGCTGCTCTACATCAATCTTTCCTTCTTTTTCTTTGGTCATATCATGCAGCGTGTAAATCGCCACAATAGGAGCCGTTTTTCCGGTACCTAAACCTGATGTATTATGTGTATCAACAACAGCGCTTCCTGAAAAAATATATTTGTCTTTGTCCGGGTAAAGCGCGATTGGCTGCTCTTCCCATTGAATTAAATCTTTACTAATGGCATGTCCCCAGTGCATGGGGCCCCAAACACTTTTCTCCGGATAATGCTGATAATACAAATGATAATAGCCATTAGCATAGAACATTCCGTTAGGATCATTCATCCAGCCTTTTTTAGGTGTAAAATGAAAATTGGGACGGTACATTTTTTCTTCTGTAGTCATGGATGCTGAAACGGTAGTTGTTTGTGCAACAGCCGAATAAGGTTTAAAAGCGCCTATTGATAATAATACGGCACTATACAATGCCAGGGGCAGATGTTTCTTTGATGTCATTTTTTTTGATATTTTTTTTGGTTAGATTTTCACTCAATACTTCTAAAGAAATTCCTTTAGTTTCAGGCATTATAAAAATTACGAAGAGTAACTGCAGCACCATCATCAATGCAAAAATTAAGAATACGACTTCAGGTCCGATTTCTGAAAAAAGCATAGGAATCAAGGACGGAATAATGGCCGCTAAAACCCAGTGTACAGAACTTCCAAAGGCTTGCCCCGACGCACGGATATGGTTCGGGAAAATTTCTGAGATAAAAACCCAGATCACAGCTCCCTGACCAATGGCATGTGAAGCGATAAATAAGAAAAGGAAAATAGGCACCGATAATCCTCCCCAATTGTAGAAAAACGAAGCAGAAACTAATCCTAAGGAAATAATATATCCAATTGAACCAATGTACATCAACAACTTTCTTCCTAATTTGTCAATTAATGCAACTCCGATTAAAGTAAATATAAGGTTTGTAATTCCAATGCCGATACTGCTCAATAAAGCAGTATTTTGCCCTAAACCTGCTTCTTCAAAAATTCTCGGTGCATAATATAAAAAGGCATTGATTCCGGAGAACTGATTGAAAAAGGCAATTAAAAAGGCCAGCATTAACGGAAAACGGTATTTTTTCATGAAGATATTTTCATGCTTTGTAACTCCGTTTTCTCTCGAATCATCCATAATAGATGCAAGATCTGCAGTGGGATCAATCTGAAACAAGACTTTACGGGCTTCTTCATCACGGTTTTTAGACAATAACCATCTTGGACTTTCCGGTATGGTAAGGATAAAGAGAATATAAATAAGAGACGGAAAAGCCTGAACTCCGACCATCCAGCGCCAGGCATTTTCTCCGATATCCTTTAAAAAGAAATTGGATATAAAAGCAATTAAAATTCCCAAAACAATATTGAACTGATATAAAGCTACCAAACGTCCGCGTTTGTCTGCCGGGGCGATTTCTGAAACATAAGCCGGAGCAGCAATAGTTGACGCGCCAACTCCTAAACCTCCAATAAACCTGAAAGCAGCAAATACATAAGGATCATTTGCAAAAGCGGCACCAATGGCTGAAATGAAATATAAAATCCCGATCCAGAATAATGTCTTTTTACGACCTATTTTATTGGTTGGGATTCCTCCAAAAATGGCTCCTATAACAGTTCCCCAAAGTGCCATTGCCATAACAACAGATCCATGAAAAGCATCAGATGAATGCCATAGAAGCTGCAATTGTTTATCAGCTCCAGAAATAACTACGGTATCAAAACCGAATAGAAAACCTGCCAGTGCAGCAGTAACAGACCAAATCAATATCTTGTTCATTGTAGATGTATTAAAAACTTATCGCTAAGATATCCGCAAAAAAAACAACTTATTTTTAATGATGTTACAATTTAATTCCTTAAATATTGATAGTTTGACATTTCAACATCAACAAGCTTATTTACAAGGCTTTACGCTTATTGAAATTTAATTACGAAAACCATGTAGTTTCGATTTTGTTACATTGGGTACAAAATTGATACATAAAACCAAACACTTTTATATCAATTAGAATTTGATGTTTTGTATTCTTTAGGAGAAATTCCAAATTTATTCTTAAAAGCAGTAGAAAAATAATTGGGAGAAGAGAATCCAAGTGAGTACGCAATCTCAGAAATATTCATCTGATTGGACTTTAAAAGCTCAGCGGCTTTCTCTAATTTGACATTATTGATATGATCACTAATATTGATACCAATAATTGCTTTTACTTTTCGGTACAGCTGAACTCTTGAAACTCCAAGCTTGTCGGCTAAATCCTCGACAGAAAATTTAGGGTTTTCAACATTCTTCTTAATAATATCATTCATCTTGGTAATGAAAGTCTGTTCCTGATTGCCAAATTTGGACTCAGGTTCAACACGGTAAATATTATTGGTGTAATAATAACGAAGTTTCTCTCTGTTGAAAAGCAAGCTCGAAATAGATTGTTTTAAGATCGAAAGGCTAAAGGGTTTTGTCAAATATTGGTCGACTCCGCTCTGCAATCCTTTTAATACCGATTCTTTGTTGCTTTGCGCTGTTAGAATAATAATAGGAATATGGGAAGAGCGCAGATCTTTTTTTAATTCTTTACTAATTTCATAACCATCTTTGTCTACTAAATTGATATCGCAAATAATGATATCGGGAACAATTTCCATTGCTTTTTCAATAGCATCACTGCCGTCAGAAGCGTACACCATATATTCACCGGATAATTTTGCTTTTAAAAATGAGACCAGATCAATATTGTCTTCTATGATCAAAAGGGAATGTTTCTCTGATTCAGCAATGGTGTTTACTTCTTTAAAATCAGGTTCTATATCTAAATTATCTGTTATTAGATTTGGAGTTATATTGAGATTTTCTCTTTGATTTACAATCTCTGAAGGCTGCAAATGACTGTTTCCTTTTAATAAAGTAATGACGAACTCACTTCCCTGTTTTGATTTGAGTTCGATCGTGCCGTGATGCAAAAGCACAAACTCTTTAGACAAATGAAGTCCAATTCCTGAACTGTTTTTATTATTGTTTGAAGCTTTAAAAAATGGGCTGAACACGTTGGACAATTCATTCTCCGGAATTCCAATTCCGGAATCCTTAAAGTTTATTTTTACTGTATTGTCCTGATTTTCGAGAATCGTAATGGTTATTTTTCCGTTATCCGGCGTAAATTTAAAAGCATTGGAAAGCAGGTTGAAATAGACTTTATCCATGAGGCCTCTATCGATAAACAACTCCAGGTTTTTATTTTTCATCGTCAGCTGAAAATCGATGTTTCTGCGGGCAGCTTCACCTTTAAAATTGGTCATCACCTCATTGGTAAAATCATAAATCTTAGTACTGGAAGCTCTTAGCGTAAATTTTTGCTCTTCTATTTTTCTAAAATCCAGCAGCTGATTTATTAATCGCAGTAATCTGTTCGAGTTTTTATGAATGAGTTTTACCTCGTCAATAAGCGCGGTTCCTTTTATTTTTTCATTTTCGATCAGGGATTCCACATAACTCATAATCAGCGTTATTGGAGTTTTAAATTCATGGGAAAGTCCGGTAAAGAAATTCAGTTTGGCTTCATTGCTTTTCGCTGCAATCTTTGCCATTTCCTGTATTTCATTATTTTGATCGATTACGGTTTGATTGATACTTTCAAGCTGTTTTTTCTTTCTCGAAATAGAAATCGTCGAATAAATACTGTAAATGGTCAGACTCAAAATAATCACTAAGAAGAAACTCAGCAAACGTACCAGATTGTTCTGAGAAGCATATTCTCTTTCCTGAACCTTTATCGCTCCCTGCTGCGACTCTATCACCGTTTGCTGCTGATCGACTTTATCCATTTGGTTTTCGATAATCTCAGCATTATTATGGTCGATCACAATGGTATTGAGGATATTGTTTTTAGAAATGGGTTCTTTATGGTACATTTTCAAAGCCAGTTTCAAAGCTTCATTTCCTCCGGTAGGATATAAAATGGTTCCGTCTAAAACACCGCTTTTAACCAGTTCAATCCCGCCATTGACAGAATTTAATCCGTCTACACCTAAAAATTTAATTTTATTCTCTAATCCAACTGTCTTTGCCGTTTCCCAGGCGCTCAATGCCATTCGATCGTTATGGGCAAAAATATATTCGACATCAGGATTTTGTAAAAGAATTGTTTTTAAGGGCGCATTAACAGATTCTTTTTCCCAATTGCCGTGAATGGTATTGACAACTGTAAAACGTTTATTGCCTTTAATGATCTGATCAAATCCCAGACTGCGTTCGTAGGCCGGCGAAGAACCGTTTGCGCCTGTAATTTCAACGATTTTACCTGAACCTTTACTGTGCGAAATGATATATCGGGCGGCAATTCTTCCAATTTCAATATTATCCGCTCCAAGATAAGCCGTGTAATTTTCGCCATCGATCTTACGGTCTACTACAAGAACCGGAATTCCGGCTTTGATCGACTTCTCTACAACTGCAGTTAAGGGTTTGGACTGGATTGGAGATACAATAATCACATCTGCTTTATTGGCTATAAATCGCTCTATATCTTCGATTTGTTTATTGACATTGTTATTGGCGTCGCTGATTTTTAAATCGACTTCAGGTCTGAGCGAAGCTTCAATTTTTATCGAACTGGTCATTTGTTTGCGCCAATCGTCTGTGGTCATCGCTTGCGAAAAACCAACTTTTATTTTATCTCCCTGTTTTTGACTGCACGAAACTAAACTTAATGATGCTAAAAATAGCAGCAAAATATATTTTACAAATGGATACATGAAATTATGAGTTTATGTAAATGAAAATGAGTTTTCAAAAAAAATACCTTACTGAACCAACAACTTGCCAAAATAATTAGGAAGGATTATTTTGCATAGACAAGCGGGAAGGATATATGATAAGGTAAAATTAAACTTTTATTTGATCTTTGCAACTTAGTACTGAAATATCTTAATCAAAAACAGCGATCCTGAAAAAACGCTCTGACTTAATGATCAGGCGCGTTGTACCTGTTAAATAAAAAGATACTATACACATAGATAATTAACCTGCAAAGCTTTGTTTTGTTCCCTTCATTCTAAAACTTTTCAGACTCATTCCTGTGTGTCTTTTAAAAAATTTATTAACATGACTTTCATCCGAAAATCCAAATTCATCTGCTATCTCATGAACTCTTTTATCGCTAAATTGTAGTCTGTGCTCTATCAGGCGGATCCTGTAAGAAGAAATATAATGCTGAATGGTTTCGCCACATTGCTTACGAAAATAACTGCCAAGATAAGTTGGCGATAACCCAAATAGATCTGCGATTACTGCTATTTTCAAACGTTCGGGATTACGTATATGCTCTTGAATATAATCCAGTATTTGCATAATACGTACATCTGCATTTGGAGAAATATTTTTTGGTTTGACTGCTGATATATTTCTTGCAGCAATAACAATAATCGCATTTACTAAATGACGAATCAGGTCCTGGTTATAAATATTGTCATGCTCGATAGTCTGCCCTAGCTGCCCCATAAGGATATGAACCATTTGTTTATCTTGATGGTTCGCCAAAACCGAACCTGACAAATCAGAAGCATAATATAAAAGGCATTCGATATGATCGATGCTTTTCCATTGATATTCTCTAATATAATTTTCACCAAAACGAACCACTATAAACTCACAAATACCGTACAGGTCAAATTCATGGCAATCATTGGGCGTAGTCAAAAATAAGTCTCCCGACCTAAAATCTACTTTATTTCCATTTGTAGAATAGCTTCCATTACCCGATATGACATAAACCATTTCAAAGAAGTTAAACTGCCTGTCACGCAGTGGACATGTATCTATTTTTTCATAAAATACTTCGAGTGACTGATAAATATTTTCTCTTCCCATGTGGTAAAGATACCTAAATAGACTTGAAATATACCTGTTAAGAGGCGCTTTACCGGTCTATTTTTGTCAAGCACAAATAAAGATTATTAGTTAAGGTTGTATTGAATTATAAAAATCCCTAAATATGAAAAACACCAATTTGAAGAATATAGATAGCAACCTTTGGCAAGCTATTACCCAAAGTGAGTACATACAGATAGACTATGAAAGCTTGCTGGAGAATGATCCAGCGCAAATTAGAGCCAAGGAACTAACATTGTCATTAAAGGAACAATCTGCTGAAATACCCGATGAGTTACATCTGGAAACTATTCAGATTCCTTCTTCTGAAAATAAACGTACCATCTCATTAAGAACATACAAACCTGCCAAAAAAGGCACCTTACCGGTATTACTCTATTTTCATGGAGGAGCTTTTATCTATGGAACTCCAGAGCAATATGATTTTTTATTTTTCAGATTGGCAATCGATATTAATGCAGTAATTGTTTCTGTCGATTACCGGTTGGCGCCTGAAGATCCTTTTCCGGCTGCTCTGGAAGATGGATATGATGCGCTGCTCTGGTTGTCTGAATATGCGGGGGATATCCAAGGGGATAAAAACAACATTATCATTGGTGGAAGCAGCGCCGGAGCAACTATTGCTGCTTCTCTAGCCCATATGGCAAGAGATAAAAAGCAAGTAGAAATCCGGCACCAGTATTTACTTTATCCAGCAATGGATCATCGCCTGAAAACCCAGTCAATGCAAGACTTAGCAAATGCTCCTATGCAAAGCAAAAAAGCAGCACAATGGATGTGGAAACATTACTTACCACACCCGATCACTAAGCCGCCAAGATATGCAGTGCCATTATTGCAAGACAATTTCAAAGATTTACCAACTGCAACAATCATCGTATGCGAATTGGATCCTCTAAAAGACGAAGGAAAAAAATATGCTGCAAAATTACAAGAAGCCGGTATTGCAGTTCATTTATTAGAGATAAAAGGAGCTGTGCACGCCTTTGATTTTTTTCCTTGTCTATTATCCGATACTTTTTATAGGCAGCAAGTTCAATTATACAATGAAATTTTAAATCCTGGAAAATGAAAAAAATAGTAGTTATAAATGGGCATCCTGATAAAGAAAATTTAAACAGTGCAATTGTAGATTCTTATATTAATTCTGCCAAACAAAATGGTTCAGAAGTTCGCTATATCGCCATCGGAGCGCTGGACTTCAATCCTAATTTACAGTTCGGTTATTCTCAAAGAATGGAATTGGAATCTGACTTGGTAAAAGCCCTGGAGGATATTAAGTGGAGTGAACATACTGTATGGATACATCCTATGTGGTGGCTGGGTATGCCTGCAATTATGAAAGGTTTTTTCGACAGGGCATTTCTTCCGGGTATTACCTTTAAAAGGGATGAAAAAGGTGTTACCGAAGGATTATTAAAAGGAAAAACAGGAAGAATTATTACAACGGCAGGAGATTTATCCCTAACTCTTTACAAAGAAATTTATAAGTCAAGCGGACTTGTACAATTAAAAGAAGGGATTTTAGCTTACTGTGGAATATCTCCTATCGAAAGTAATTTTATTGGACCTCTTAATGAATTAAACGAAAGTGACACATTACAATGGCTAAAGAAAATCAAACACCTAGCTTTATTAGACTCCAAATAGATTTGATTCTTTTTTATAATTAACTCATTGGGTATAATTGCTTTTAACACATAAAAGTTATATTGCGCATGGAAAATTATACCCAATTATTTTTAATCCAACATAAAAACAATCAATCCTCTTGCACCATGTGCTCCAAGAACCAATGACTGCTCGATATCAGCTGTTTTTGATGGTCCGGCGATAAAAGTCCCGAAACCGTACTGCTGATTGCCAATTCTTTCATAGGCCTGATGCATGCTGGCCAAAATATCCTTTTTATGAACTATAATAGCTAAATATTGTGCAATAAAAGGTGATACACGTTGTCCAAGTACATCATCTGTAACCCAAAGTGCACTATTTTCGGCTACACCAAAATGAGCTTTTATAATATTTAGTTCCACATCGGCAAGCAAATGCGGATCATCACTTGTCCAGTCTAAAGATGCAATTTCAGAAAGCTCCGGAATTGTGGTTATGATGCGTTTTTCGAGTGCATAATTTTTCTTTATATAATCAAGGATTTCAGCATAACTGGTTACTTCTACGGGATCACCTCCAATATTTTTCAGTACCGTTTTATAGGTTGCCAGCACATCAGGATTCTCTGAACTCAAAAGATTCAGATCAGGCAAATCTGCACTGAAAGCAGGTTGATTTTGCTTTATTTTTTTTAAAATATCCGCTTTACTACTCATTGTCTTTTGCTTTTGCTTCTCTTGAATTTTTCTTGTACCATTCTCTAAAAGATTCTTCCGGAACTTCCGGCATTTCGCGCTGATCGTACCATTTGTTCATTTTATTATTGACTAGCCCTGGCATGTTTTTCATCACAAAACGACCTGATTTTCCCGCGATATTAAAAATCGTTGGATTAGCGAGAACTTTTGCCATGGTATTCATTGCAATTGTTTTGGCTGTTGGTGTATGTCCTTCTTTTACCAAAACCTGACGCCATTTATACAATTGGTCGTGTATATCAATTTTTACAGGACAAACATTGGTACAAGAGCCACAAAGTGTACTTGCAAATGGTAAGTCGGCATTTTTACTCATGTCCAGATTGGGCGCCAATATAGAACCAATTGGTCCTGCAACGGCATTGTGATAACTGTGTCCGCCACTTCGTCTGTATACCGGACATGTATTCATACACGCGCCGCAACGAATGCATTTAAGGGAATTTCTAAAATCTTCTCTTCCCAGTTGCGTACTCCTGCCGTTATCGACAATCACAATATGAATTTCTTTTCCTGCTCTTGGTTTCTTAAAATGACTTGAGAATGTGGTAATCGGCTGTCCTGTCGCGCTTCTTGCCAATAATCTAAGGAAAACACCTAAATGTTTACGCTCGGGAATCAGTTTTTCGAATCCCATACAGGCAATATGAACATCTGCCAAATGCGCGCCCATATCAGCATTTCCTTCATTGGTACACACCACAATTTCGCCTGTTTCTGCAATAGCAAAATTAACTCCGGTCAACGCTACTTTTCTCGTCAAGAAGGTATTTCTTAAACTCAAACGAGCGGATTCGGTTAGATACTGAGGGTCAATATTTCCTTTTTCAGTTCCCAGATGTTCATGAAAAGTTTCGCTTACATCCTCTTTTTTAAGGTGAATGGCAGGTAAAACAATATGACTTGGCGGTTCTTTACGAAGCTGAACAATGTATTCTCCTAAGTCCGAATCGATCACTTCGATACCTTTCTCGGCTAAATAGTCATTCAAATGGCATTCTTCAGTAAGCATCGATTTTGATTTCACCATTTGCTTTACCTCATGTTTTGCCATAATCGAATGCACGATTTGGTTATGTTCTTTGGCATCCGCTGCCCAATGTACGATAATACCATTTTTCTGAGCGTTTGCTTCAAACTCAATCAGATAATCATGAATATTAGAAAGCACGTTATTTTTAATCTGTGAAGCGGTTTCGCGAAGCAATTCCCAATCCGGGATTTGATGCGCCGACTTATCACGCTTTTCACGAACAAACCAAAGTGTTTCGTCGTGCCAGTTGACGCGTTCTGTATCTTTATTAAAACGCGTTGCAGCTTCGCTGTGCGGTATAACTTTTTCTGATGACATCTCTTTCTTTTGTTTTTTTACCATTAAGATATTAAGTTCATAAAGCTTTGACTTAAATTATTTAATCTCTTAATGGTAAAAAGAATATTAAGTTTAATTCTAAAATCACCTAATTTCCGAGTGAATTTAATATTTCAGCAATATGAATGGTTTTGATGGGGCTTTTTTGTCTTTTCAAAATTCCTTCTAAATGCATCAGACACGACATATCCCCACCTGTAATATAATCTACGTGATGGTTTTCATGATCTTTTATTCGGTCTTGTCCCATTTTTACAGAAACGGCTTCTTCAGTCACACAGAATGTTCCTCCAAAACCACAGCATTCATCTTTTCTGGATAACGAAACCAGGTCCAATCCTTTTATATTGTGCAATAATTGTTCAGGTTTAGAGAAAAATGGCGCGTTAAGTTCTGTCATCTGCGAAAGCTTTAATCCGCGCTGACCGTGACAACTTACGTGCATTCCTACTCTGTATGGGAAATTTCCGTCGATGGAATCTACTTTTAAAATATCGGTAATAAACTCTGTTAGTTCAAATACTTTCTTCCGCATTTCTGTAGCTGCTTCTTCTTGTTTCTCATCATGTAAATGTTCTTTTACATGCAAAACACAACTTCCCGAAGGGCAGACAATATAATCGAATCCGGTAAAATTGGCAATAAAATTAGCATCACAGCCTTTGGTTAAATATTGGTATCCGCTGTTTGCCATAGGTTGGCCACAGCAGGTTTGTCCCATTGGAAAGTGAACATCGCAACCTAATTTCTGCAAAAGTTCATAGGTGGCAATGCCTACTTTTGGGTAAAACTGGTCGACATAACACGGTATAAATAATCCGATTTTCATATACTGTCTTTTTAAACGCTTTGAGTTTCTTTATCAATATGAAGGGACTTTTCAATCCAAATAAATCTCAAAGTGCTAATGTAAAAAATTGTATTTCTTTTTTACGCACAAAATTTATGTTTTATGTGTAATCTATTTTTATAATATTATTTCACACAGATTTTAAAAAGATTTAAGCAGATGTACGCAGATTATTATCTAAAATCAAATCTGATTAAATCTGTAAAATCTGCATGAAACAAAAATCCTTTAATCTGTTGCTGTTTTTCTCTCGCAGATTCAGCAGATTTTTAATTCTAAATTTTTAAGTAAACATCAATGCTTATAAAACTTCAAATCAATCAAATCATTCTGAATTGGTTTAGGATTCCAGTTTTGATGGATTGCCAGTGCAGCCCCCAGCGCACTTGCCTGCGCCATTGATGCAGCATATACTTCTATATCCGGATAAGCTTCGGCGAGTAAATTCATAAAAATTGAATTTTTACTAAAGCCTCCATCTACAAAAATCTTTTTTACAGGACTGTTATGAATTACTAAATTAGTCGAAAAAACTTGTTGTTCAACAAGATCAAGCATCAATTGATGATATGCTATTTCGTAACTTTTAAAGTGATTCAGGTCTCTTTTCTGAAAAGGACATTCTTTCAAAATGTCAAAATCATATTTCTTTGGATAAATAATCTGAAAGTTCAGCGCTCTTAAATTCGAAACTATCTTTTTATCAAAATAAACTTCTTTATAAGTATCAACCGGAACATTAAAATGTGCCGCTAATCTTTTGGTCTGCACTTCATGTTCGTTACCTGAGAACAGACGGGCTGCTTTTACAGGCTGATCCGTATATTGCATGTAACACAAACAATCGTGCTGTAGTTCTTCAAAAGTCAATTGTTTATTATTGAACGGATTCAGGGAAATGCTCCATGTTCCTGTCGATAATAAAACAAAAGGCTCTGTAAAGTTTATTGTGTAGGGAATAATAGCGGATGAACTGTCGTGTAAACCAACCCCAATTGCTAATCCGTCTTCGGTTTTAATGCTGTCTTTTCCGTAATGAAGCGGTGGGATTTTATCTAAAATATTTTCTTTTTTCAACCATTTATGGTACTTCATCTTCTTGAAATTCCAAAGATTGGTATGGCATCCAATACTTGTAATATCAGCAAAAGCTTCACTAGTTAAAAGGAAACTCAAATACTGTGGTAAATGCAGGCAATATTTTACCTGACTGAACAGTTCCGGTCTTTCTTCTTTGAATCTGTAAATCTGCATGCCCGAATTCAGGCTTCCTAAAACAGGGGAAGCAGTTTTTACTGCAAAAACCTCTTTTCCTTTGTATTTATTATAAAAGTCAGTTTTTAACTCCTCAGGATACTCTTTGAGATAATTATACAGAGGAGTTAAAACTTTTCCTTTTTCATCAATGTAGACAAAACTGGCACCATAAGTACTAAAATTGATGGCTTTTAAAACGTAATGGGTCAGATTTTTTATTTCTGATAATCGATCGAATATCCAGTTTTTCAGCACCTGAATATCTTCGCAGGGAAAACCATCTTCATCGAGGGTTTCATCAAGATTTACTGATTTTTCCCAAACAATTTTATAATTTTCATCAAATAAAAATACCTTTTTGTTTGTTTTACCAATGTCAAAAATTGCAACTACATTCATTTATGCTATTTTTTATAAGTCTGTAGCCATCGTTTTTAAACCTCTTTCTCCTATTAGATTTTTTCTAACGGCAAGACTGCGATACAATTCAACCGGATTTAATGCAGCGCCTGAACGTAAACGAGCCTCAGCCACTAATGCGCGAACATCAGTTCGGAAAGCATCCTGCAGGATTTCCTGCGCTTTTACCACATCATTTTCCTGTTGTGCAATTTCTAAAGCTTTTCTATCCACCAAAAGTGACTGTGCATAAGCAATCATGATAGCTTCTACAGATTGTAACAAATCTTCTAAAGGATCTTTTATGTTGTGTGAAGCGTCAATCATCCAGCCTAAATCTTTGGCATGATTCATTCCTCTGGCGTCCATTCCTTCCACTAATTCATTAAAGATCAAGAACAACTGATATGGTTTTAAAGCTCCGGCTGTTAAGTCGTCATCTCCGTATTTTGAATCATTAAAGTGAAAACCACCTAATTTTTCTTCCATAAGTAGTAAAGAAACGATTTGTTCGATATTCGCATTTGGCAAATGGTGTCCTAAATCAACAAGTGTCTGCGCTTTGTCTCCTAATTTTTTTACGTAAGAATACGATTGTCCCCAATCTGCCACTGTAGTGGAATAAAAGTTGGGCTCAGCACATTTGTATTCTAAGAATAATTTCCAGTTAGAAGGTAATGCATCGTAGATTTCTTCGAGACTTTCTAATGTATTTTGGTATGCTTTTCTAAAGTTTAATTGTCCGGGAAAAGAAGAACCATCAGCCAGCCAGATTGTTAGCGATTCTGATCCTAATTCTATTCCGTGTTGAATTACTTCTATATTGTGCGCAATGGCTTGTTTACGAACTGCTTTGTTCACATTTTGCAACGATCCGAATTTATACGAATTGTCCTGACCTGCCTGATCCTGAAATGTATTGGAGTTCATGGCATCAAATCTTAAATTGTGCTGTGCCGCAAGACTTTTTATTGCTTTATAATCCTGTGGAATATCCCAGGGAATGTGCAGTGAAATGGCTCCTGAAGCATTATTTAAAGCGTGAAGCAATCCTACATCTTCGATTTTTTCTTCGATAGAACGTGGTTCTCCACCTCCGGCAAAACGTCCGAATCTTGTTCCTCCTGTTCCTAAAGCCCAAGATGGAATTGCAATTTGAAAGTCTATTAATTTTTGAATAATTGCTTCTGTATCACCAATTTCTGAAATTGTGAAAGCAAATTTATTTTTATGTTTTTTTAATAATTCCTCGTTATGAGATGCGATATTGTTTGATCCGATTAACATATTATTTTATCTTTTAATAGAGATTACAATATATAAATAATATAAATTGAACTCTGGTTTAACGTTACTATTTTATGCTATTTTATTAGGTTTAATAAGGTTGTTATATCCTAAAAAAATCTAACGTTCGAATGACATCGAACGTTAGATCACAAAAAACCACTTTTGCTTTAAACAAACTTAAAAAAACTTAACAATCTATCTGTAAAAGCCCATTGATACCCCGCCGTCTACATTTAGTGCGTTTCCTGTTGATTTACCCAGTAAACCACCCACAAAAGCGAAACAAGCATTTGCAATATCATCGGGCAATATAATTTCATTGAGTAACGTACGTTTTGCATAATAAGCCGGTAATTCTGCAACTGTAATACCGTATGCTTTTGCACGACCTTCTGCCCAACCGCCAGACCAAATATTCGAATCTGAGATTACTGCATCAGGATTTACTGTGTTTACACGAATTTTATCTGCACCTAATTCAGCAGCCATCAGTCGTGTTAAATGTGCCTGAGCTGCTTTTGCTGAACCGTATCCAGGATTATTTGGACCTGCAACAACTGCATTTTTAGAAACAATATTTACAATATCGCCACCAAATCCCTGTTTGCGCATTACTTCGATTCCGGCTTTAGAAACAATAAATTGCCCTTTTACCAAAATGTCATACAATCTGTCCCATTCTTCCAAAGTATGCTCTGCAATTGATTTAGAAATACTAATTCCTGCATTATTCACTATTATATCAGCACCGCCAAAAGCCAGACAAGCTTCGTCTAATGCTTTTTCTGTACTTTTTTCATCCGTAACATTAAGTAAAGTACTCGAAACAGCATCTTTACCAAACAACTTCACAAACTCAGCGGTAGCAATTTCTAAACGTTCTTCGTTGATATCATTAATTACTACACAAGCACCTTCCTGAGCAAATCTTTTGGCAATAGCTTTACCAATTCCGCCAGCAGAACCTGTAATAACAGCTACTCTTCCTGACAATGCTTTAGGTTTAGCCATACGTTGTAATTTTGCCTCTTCTAACAGCCAATATTCAATATCAAATGCTTCCTGACGCGGCAGTGAAGTATATTCTGAAACTGCTTCAGCACCTTTCATCACATTTACTGCATTGATATAATATTCAGATGCCAGACGTGCCATTGTTTTATCTTTGGCAAAGGTAAACATACCCACTCCCGGATATAAAATCACAACCGGATTTGGATCACGCATCGCAGGGGAATTCGACTTTTTGCACGTATTATAATACTCTTTGTACATTGAGCGATACGCTTCAAATGCAGGTGTTAATTTTGCTTTGATCGCATCAACATCTGACAGATCTTCGTTTGGCTCTAAAGTCAAAACCAAAGGACTGATTTTGGTACGTAAAAAGTGATCCGGACAAGAAGTCCCCAGAGGTGCTAATTTTGATAAATCGTTAGAATTAATGAATTCCAAAACTCTTGCATCGTCTGTATAATGACCAATCATCTGACGCTCTGACGAACAGAAACCTCTTAAAATTGGTGCTACTTTTGCTGCTTTTAATTTACGATCTGCTTCTGGCAGACTTTCTATTTTTTTACCTCCAAAAACCGCACGTTTTTTTCCGTAATTACTCTCCAAGTATTCCGCACATTTCTCAATTACTTCCAGCGTGTTGATGTAGCTTTCGTAAGCAGTATCTCCCCAGGTAAATAAACCGTGAGAACCCAACATGATTCCGCGTAGTTTTTTTCCTTTTTTTTCTGCTTCTTCCAGACAGCTTCTTAACTGAAGTCCCAGGTCAAAACCGGGACGCTGCCATCCTACCCAGCCAATCTCTCCGTCGAATAATTCTTCGGTAATTTTAGCTCCGTCTTTTGCTGCAGCGATTGCAATTGCTGCATCAGGATGTAAGTGGTCAATATGTTTAAATGGTAAAAAACCATGTAAAGGAGTATCGATAGAAGGTGCTTTTGAAGCCAAATCGAAAATACAGTGATTGAACAACTCAACCATTTCATCTTCGAACTCAATTCCTCTGTATACATTCTCGAGATTGCGAAGTCTGTCTAAATATAGCGCTGCACAACCGGATTTTGTTAATGTACCAATGTCTCCACCAGAACCTTTAATCCACATGACTTCAGAGCTTTCTCCTGTTAGCGGATCTTTATCAGTAATTTTTACCGAAGTGTTTCCACCACCATAGTTAGTCAGTCTTAAATCGGCTCCTAATAAATTAGAACGATAAATGAAAAGCGCTACTTCATCTCCTGCCAGTGCTGCTGCCTTAACATCATCCCAAAGATAGCTTACATGCTTAAAAGTCATATTATTTATATTTATATTCGACATTGTTGTTATGTTATATTTTGTGTATTTATAATGAATTCCCAATTCCGACCAAAACAATCGACAGCATAATTAATGCAATTCCCCAGAGAAAAGTTCTGAAAGTCCTTTGGGAAACCCCTTTCCATTCCTTCAAATAAAATCCCCAAAGATTAGCCGTCAGAATAATAGTTGCCATATGCAGAATCCATGAACTTGCACCGTTTCCAAGTTTACTCTCTCCCATTCCGTAAAAGAAGAATTGTAAAAACCACATGGTTCCTGCCGTTGCCGACCACAGTACATTTTTAGCAATTGGTGTGTTTTTATTGGTATAATCTGAGAAAGTTCTATTTTTAAAATTAAGGTACATACACCAGATAAAATTGGTAGTCAGACCGCCCCACATCAAAACGATATAGGTAACATTATTTTGAAACAAAGGGTTGCATCCGTAATCTACTGCTGTTTCTGCCATTGGTTTTCCAGCTTCGATTCCGTAGTTAAAAAACGAACTCAGAATACCTGAGATAACCGCTATAATCAAACCTTTAACCAAGCTAAAATCTTTGTCTTTGTCTTCGTGCCCGCTGGCAAAATCCTTTTCTTTCAAAATCCCTGCTTTCCCGGAAATTGCAATACCTAAAAGACAAACTGCTACTCCTGCCAAAACCATTTGCCCGCCTGGATTAGACAACATATCGCTAAAGGAAATTTTACCTTCTGTTGGATATAAATCATAATAAATAGAAGGAACCAGAGCACCAAAAGCAGAACAGAATCCAAGGATAATAGAATTCCCTAATGACATTCCTAAATAGCGAACACCTAAACCATATGTTAATCCACCAACTCCCCAGATCAGTCCCATCGTAAATGTGAAGGCTTTTATTGAAGGCGCAGCTGTTGTAATTATTTCAACAAAATTTGGAATCGTTAAATAAGCAGCAATTGGCGGTACTATCAACCAGGAGAAAAATCCACCTACAATCCAGTAGCTTTCCCAGGCCCAATCCTTTACTTTCTTAAAAGGCATATAAAAACTACCTGAAGAAAATCCTCCGATAGAATGAAAAATAATTCCTAATAATGATTCCATTAATAATTTGTTTTTTGGTTAGATGTGATAGTTAATTTGGTTTTGTAAAATAATAGAATAGAAAAAAGAAAACTGTCCTGTACTATCCTTTATACTTTTGTTATTTATGTTAAATCTGAGGATTATTACAAAGAACAGCTTGATAATATTGGAAATATAAATTTAAAATTTCTATTTTAGCAATCGATTTCGTAATTATTATATCCTCAATTTGCAAAAAACAAATAAATCATCAAAAACATAGAGTAAGCCTTATTTAATTGCAGAGGTTTTGTGAGAAAACTACCGACTGGTCTTTATTTATATGTTTTAGATGAAACTTTTGAATGCCAGACATAATTCAGCAATTATGTTGCAGCAGGTTATAGATTAATATATAAGCCATACAAAATGATTAAACTAATTAAAATAGATGAAGATTCCAGGGTTCCTAAATACAAGCAAATTGTAGATTCGATCCTGCAAAATATAGCCAACGGAAATTTAAAAATAAATCAAAAGATTCCCTCCATAAATAGCTTCAGTGAAGAGTTTTATATGTCCAGAGACACAGTGGAAAAGGCTTATAATATTCTGAAAGAGCGAAAAATAATATCCTCTATTCGTGGCAAAGGATACTATATTACTCGAACTAAACTCGAATCTAAAGTCAATATTTTGTTTGTCCTCAATAAACTGAGCGCCTATAAAATGAAAACATACAACTCCTTTATCAATACAATTGGGGCAAATGCGCATACTGATTTGCACATTTATCATTGCGACGAAACGCTGTTTCTAAACTTATTAGACAAATTTGAAGGTGCTTATGATTATTATGTGATTACGACCCACTTTAAAACCGATGAGTTAAAGCATTTAAGTTTTACTAATGAAGTAGCAAAAGCGATTCAGGCGATACCGGACGAAAAACTGGTTTTAATGGATAATATTAAACTGGGAATGGAAGGTGAAATCATCAAGATCTATCAGGATTTCGAGAATGATATCTACAATGCCTTAAAAGAAGGGCTTTCGAAAATAAGCAAATACAATAAACTGATTTTAGTATATCCTGACAAGGCTGTTTACCCCTATCCTAGAAGAATCTTGCATGGTTTTAAGAAGTTTTGTGTCGAACACGAAATCAATTTTGAAATCCTCAGTGAGGTTTATGATGATATGATCCTTAAAAAAGGAGATTTGTTTATCACGATCGAAGAGTCGGATTTGGTGAATTTAATGAAACAAATTCGCGATGAAGAGTTTATTTTAGGAAAAGATATTGGTGTTATCTCTTATAATGATACACCACTGAAAGAGTTATTAGGCATAACGGTAATGTCTACTGATTTTAATGTAATGGGCGAAACCGCAGCCAGAATGATCCTGAATAAAGAAAAAGGAGATGTAAAAGTGCCTTTCAATTTTATTGATCGAAATTCTATTTAATTTTTTTTTGCCACGAAGACACTAAGGCGCTAAGTTTTTTTTTCTTTTTTTATAATTCGGAAATAATCATTTATAAGACGTATTAATACACAAAAAGGGACTTTCGAGTCTCTTTTTAATTTTAGAAATCACCTTCCTTATGTATTATTAGAACGCGCCCTGTTAGGGTTATAAAATGTAGCAAAGTCTGATCTCGAATCACATAACCTTCTTTCATTTATTTTTTTTTCTTAGAAAACTGACAGTGAAAAGCCGGGAGAATTTTATTAGATGTAAGATTCATTAGAACAAAAAAATTGCGCAAAGTCAGAGAATATGGCTTTAATATTTAGATTAGGATAAGAAACTACTACCAACCGCTCTACCCAATTATGACAGATCTAGAAAGAAGAACTTATAAATTTGCGTAGCATTTTAATCCTAGGCCTAACTCAACCAATCGCTAACTAACTTTCTATAAGTTTCGCCAATAGGCAGCTGTTCTCCACTTATTAATTGTATTTGATTTCCCTCAATAATTTTTATTTTATTTTTTGGAATGATATACGAGCGGTGAATGCGCACAAACTGGTTTATGGGAAGTTTTTCCAGAATGTCTTTCATGTTCTCCAGAACCATCACTTTTTCGCCCTTTGTATGAATTCTGATATAGTCTTTGAGTCCTTCGATATAAAGGATGTTTTCTGTGGCAATTTTATGATGTTTTCTGTCGGCTTTTACAAAAAGGAAATCTTCGGTTTGTTGGTTTTGAAAAGTTTCCTGCCAACGGATAAATTTTTCTACGCTTTGGTAAAAACGATTAAAAACGATTGGTTTGAGCAAATAGTCAATCACATGAAACTGAAAAACATCAAGGGCATAATCCGGATAAGCAGATGTGATGATAAAATTGTGTTTTTGATTGAACATCTGCATTAGTTCAATACCTGTTAATTGCGGCATCTGAATGTCAATAAAAACCAGGTCAACAACTTGGGTATTGAGAATTTCTATTGCCTTAAAAACATCTGAATCTGCGTATAAAACATTCAGTCTTGGTACTTTTGAGGCGTAATCTGCCATCAATTTTACAGCAAATGGTTCGTCGTCTAATATGATACAATTTATTTTTTTCATTTTAAATCTATTTCAAGTTCAGCTGTAAACTGGTTATTTTGATTCGTTAATTTTATCTGATGTTTTTGCGGATAATGAATTTCTAATCTCTTTTTTAGGTTCTCCAGTCCAATACCCCCCAGCTTATCTTTCTTTTGAATTCCAATCTCATTTATTACCTTAAAATTGAGTTTTTTATCTTCTAAAATGAGATCAATGACAATGGGTTTGAGTTGAGAAGTGATGCCGTGTTTTAAAGCATTTTCTACTAATGGAGATAAGATATAAGGCGGAATCTCTTCAGAAAAATTTTCTGCTTTTGTTTTAAAATCAATAGAAGTGCTTTCCTGATGCCTTAATTGTTCGAGTTCGATATAGGCTTTTATATAATCGATTTCATCTGCTAATTTAATCTTCTCTTTTTGCGATTCGTAGGTTGTAAAACGCATAATCTGGCTTAGCTTTTCGATTGCTGTGAGTGATTTATCAGACTGGAAATAAACCATCGAATAGATGTTATTTAAGGTATTGAAAATAAAATGCGGGTTAATCTGTGCTTTGAGGAACTTGATTTCAGTATTCTTATTCTCTTCCAGAATAATCTGATTGTACTCCAGCAAACGAATAAAATAAATCACAAACCAAAGCAGTGAACTCAAGATAATAGACATACTGCTATAATGCAGGTTATCCTCCATATAACCAAGGAAAGTTGGATTTACATAATTTATCTTATTAAATACTATTTTGGTGATCACTTGTTCAAATAACCATCGTAAAAAAGTAAAAAAGAAATAAGAAACTAATACTCCCGCAAAAAAACGTTTCCACTGAAATGATTTGAAAACCAGCTTCATTACAACAAAATAGTGAAAGTAAAAGGTCATTACAAATACGATCATATAAGTAGAAAGAAATAAATCCGGCATAAAGTTTTTGGCTAATACCAGATTTTTAACAAATGTAAAATACCCCATCAAAAGCCAGTATATGATATGAATAAGTACTTCTACTCTTTTTGATAATGTTCCTTTATACATGTTTTTGTAATTTTTTTCAAAGATATACATTCATAAAAAAGTGCAAAGCCGGGTTTGTAGATTAATCACGGGGGTTTGTCGATAAAAGTAGTTTTCGGGATTTTTTCAGCACAGTTTTGCACTGTAATTAATTTAAAAACCATGAAAAAAATCAGCCTTTTATTACTTGTACTTTTATATCAGACTTACTCTTTTGGTCAACAATACGAACTGAGAGGAAAAGTTACCAATCAAAACAAACAGACTCTCGAATTTGTAATCAGCAGTTTACTCGGCAATCAGAAAAAATTAATTGCACAGACTTCAACCGATAGTTTAGGTACTTTTTCTATAAAAGCCGAAAAAGGAAATTATCGTTTGATATTGGAACAATTTGGCACAGAATATCTCAACAAGGAAATTACAATAAATCAAAACATCGATCTGGGAACCATTGAAATTAAGGAATCGGTACAACTTGATGGTGTAACGTTAAAATCCAGAAAAAAACTAGTTGAACAAAAAGTGGACCGACTAGTTTTTAATGTAGAAAATTCGGTGACTGCTACTGGCGGAACAGCTTTAGATGCCTTAAAAGCGACTCCAACGGTAAGGGTTCAAAATGAAGTTATTTCGATTGTGGGCAAGGGAGAGATTCTGGTTATGATCGATGACCGTTTGCAAAGAATGCCTCAAGAGGATTTGGCAGCATTTCTTAAATCGATTCCTTCAGATAATATCAAAAGCATCGAAGTAATTACAACACCTCCGGCCAAATATGATGCAGAGGGCAACAGCGGACTTATTAATATTAAATTAAAAACTGCAAAAGCAAATTCCTGGAATGCCAATATTGGAACTTCATACACACAAAAAACATACGCAGGCGGAAACATCAATGGATTATTTACTTATAATCGCGATAATCTTTCTGTAGAGAGTTCTATAAGCAAAGGAAAACAGACCTATCTAACGAGTTCTGAAAGCAATATTTTTTATAAAGATGAAACCTGGAAACAAGATGTAAAAAACAAATCGAATGCCGATGTATTGAGTGTGGGTTTGGGTGTTGATTATAAATTAACGAATAAATGGAGTGCCGGAATTAAATATCTGGGAAGTTTTACAGACAAAACTGCATCAAATAATCCGTTTACGACCCGATATAATAATGATAACGCAATGGCTGATTCTTATATCGCGTCAAATGTTACGGCTGATAATAATCCGAAAATGAACGCCGTTAATCTTCATAATTCTTTTGTATTAGACACTTTAGGCAAAAATATTTCGGTCGATATGGATTACTTTGACTATAACAAAAATGATTATCGTTTCTTTTCAGGAAATGAATTCGACAGCAATAAAAATAGTATTATTAACAGTTTCTTTTCTGCAACAAATTCTAATCGTAATAAAATCAAAAATTATTCGGCCAATATTGATATTTCCCTTCCATATGACTGGGCCAACATCACTTTTGGAGCAAAAGCTTTTCATAATAATACTGACAATAATCTGGTTGTTTATGATAACGAAACAGGAATTCCGGTTTTCAATACCAATCAGTCGAATGTTTTTAATTATAAAGAATACAATCAGGCGTTGTATTTCTCCGGAAGTAAAAAAATAAATACGAAATGGGAAACACAGATTGGTTTACGAATCGAAGCTACACAAACTAAAGGTTACTCTGAAAATCTGAATCAGACTAATAAAAATAATTACATGAAGTTATTTCCAACAGCTTATGTTACTTATACTGCAAATGAAAACAATTCTCTTTCACTAAACTACAGCCGAAGAATACGCCGACCTGATTTTGACTATCTGAATCCTTTTGTAATTAAAACCAGTCCTTATTATTACTCTGAAGGAAATCCATATTTGAAACCTTCCCTGATTGATAATTTTGAATTTTCGTTTATCCGAAACCAAAAATGGGTAAACTCTGTTTATTTTTCTCAGGTTTCAGATTTCGGACAGGAATTATCGATCATCGATCCCAATACAAACATTACCAGAAACACACCTTTAAACTATGCGAATACCTATCAAATTGGACTTTCGACTTCTTACAATTTCAATAAGTGGTCGTGGTGGAACAGCTTTACCGGATTTAACCTTAACTACCAAAACGTAAAATCAAAAACAGATTTCATCGCGTCTATTGATGGGTATAATGGATATATTTACAGCAATAATGATTTTACAATTAATAATTCGAAAACATTATTTATTGGACTGAATTATGGTTTACAGCTTCCCGGGCGCTATCAAATTTTTAATATTTCTACTTTGAATATTTTAGATATCTCAGTAAAACTATTGACTGTGAACAAAAACCTGTCTATTACAATTCTTGGAGAAGATTTATTAAACGCACAAAAACCACTCATTGACTATACTTCTAACGGAATTAAAACTAATGTAAAAAGTTATAATGATACCAGAGGTTTCAGAATTTCATTGAGTTATAAATTTGGCAATCAAAATATGAAATCTAAAGAAAGAAACTTTGGGAATGACGATGAGAGAAATAGATTAAACTAAAGTAATCAAAATAAGGTCGCAAAGTTATTAGTGCAAACACCAGGCTTTGCGACTCTTTTTTTTGGATTAATTATTCTATCATTTCTAAATTAACGCCTAATTTTCCTGAAATTTAACCAGTACAATATTGGGTTTTGGTGCAGGTTTCATACCCGTTCCCATATAAAAACTGGTATGCGGAGGCTGATTATAGCCTACATTTTGCCAGGCAACACTCAGCCTGTATTGTGGATCGTGCATGAGTGTATATTGTCTTATTTCGGTTGGAATTGTGGTCGAGTAAATTCGTAATTCACTATTATCTTCAGATCTTAAAATTAATTCTTCGCGCCAGTCGCCCAGAATATCTGCAGAAAGTGCCGGCGTCGATTTTGTACCATTGTTTGCCACGGCTCCGGTTGCAGTAAACAATCTTCCCACATTGTATTTATCGATATAATTAGAGTTCAGCAATTCTCTGGAGGAATCTTCATCCCAATAAATTAAGAAATTAGTTGAAGTGGGAGCCTTTCCAATTTCGTTGCCTTTCATATCGTGCAAATGGGGAGATCCTGACCACCAGCATTGTGCTCCTTTTCGGGTTGGATCGATATTATCTGCAACTCCTCGCCCAACATCTTCGTTTATAGAACCTGTAAATAAAACTTTACCGTCAGCTGCTGAAAACAAGGTTACTCCCGGACCTGTTGTTCCGTTTTCTATTTCGTGAATTCCAAAAACTTCTAAACCCGGAACATCAAGATCAAGATCAGAAACATGCAAAGCATCTCCGTGTCTAAATCCTGTGGTATATAATCCTTTTCCGTCATGATCCACACACATCGATCCGTAGATAATTTCATCTTTTCCGTCGTTATCCACATCAGCAACCGTAAGTCCGTGATTACCCATTCCCGAGTATGGATTATCGGCATCTTTACTATCAAAAACCCATCTCGAAGTGAGTTTACCATTTCTAAAATCCCAGGCCGCTAAAACTGTTCTTCCGTAATAACCTCGGCACATGACAACGCTCGGATGAATACCATCCAGATACGCAATACAGGCTGTAAAACGATCAATCCTGTTTCCTTTAGTATCATTTCCGCCGCTGCCGCCATGTCCGCCCCAACCGGCAAGATCGCCACGTTCCGCAATATAATCGGTAGTCGTAATTAGTTTTCCTGTTCTTCCGTCAAAAACAGATAGATATTCAGGCCCTTTCAGAATTTTACCAAAAACCGGAGAATTCGGGTCGCGTTCTACCCAGTCTTTTGAGGGATCTCCAACCACATTATTCTGACTGTCTGTTGTGCCATCGGCCGTTTTACAAACAAATTCCGAAATTCCGTCTCCGTCTAAATCATAGACCATAAACTGTGTATAATGTGCTCCTTCTCGAATGTTTTTTCCCAGATTGATCTGCCATAAAAATTTACCATCTAAGGTATACGCCTGAAATATGGGTGGATCACTAATTCCGGTATGCGAATTATCATGCGCCTTTCCTGTCATGTGCACGATCAGATCGTATCTTCCGTCTCCGTCTAAATCACCTACAGAAAGATCATTTGGGATATATCCATCAATGGGTTTTAACTTAATCGCTAAATAATCTTTATCGGGACTTTGGGCAGGAATTGTAAAGCTGCCTTTTATTTCCGTTTCTTTTCCTTTCAGAACCGGTTTTACAAACCACGTATTTTCTTCTTTACTATTGGCTTTGGTGTCTACAAAATTAGTAGCGCCCAAAATAGGCTTGTCATTCAGTTTAACGGCTTTTTTATTGCCGCTTTTTCGATATAAATTAAAACCCAGATCATCAGGATCCGTTCCTAAAACCCTCCATCCTACAAAAAACTGACCTTTGTCTTTTACAGCAATTACACCACGGTCTAAATTTTCCATTTGCCTTTGAGCGAAGGAAAGAACAGTGGACAAAAGAAATAATAGTAAAATTTTATTCTTCATAATTCGTATGGTTTATCGTTATTTATTGTCCACGGATGACGCGGGTTTGAACTGATTTTTTTAATCACGCAAAGTCGCGAAGCTTTTATTTTTATATCGATTTGTCAATTCTAGAAAAAAAATTATACAAGAAATTATCTATAGGATGTTGCCAATCTTTGTCGAGTTACGAGTGTGATTTCTCGTTCCTCGAAATAACAAACCAGAACTTAGCAACTCAGTACTGAAGCTTCTGGATAGCAACTTAGTAACTCTAAAAAAATCAAAACATCTTTTTAAATCCTTCGCTTTGTACTTTCCAGGTTCCGTCTTTCGGGAAACCAGGATTTTGTTCTGTGCTTCCATCCCAACCGGCACACATCATCGCAACGGCAGTTAACAATCCTCCATTTCCAGGAAGATAAAGTGTTAGTCTTTCTGCCTGATAATTGTGTCCGTTTTTTAAGTAGGTATTCGTTGTTACATTCATAAATAAAGCATCAACAGCTTTTTCTGGCATTTGTAAACGTGCTGCCGACATTGCCGTCATCGGGAAATCCCATCCCCAGGTTTTATCCCAGGACCACGTTTTCCAAACCAGATCAAAAGTATTTTTCATGATTTTTTTATCTAAAAGTGATGTTTCCGGAAGCATACCAAAAGTTCCTAATACCGATGGGTGATCTGTTTTGAATTCCGGATTGGTATAGGAGTCTTTTGCACTTTCTGTAGCCAGATATACCTGATCTAAAATTGGTAATGGGGATAATTTTGATAAGACTGCTTCCCATTTTTCTGGTACTTTCTGGTTTAATTTTTTCTTCCAGTTGATTGCAGTTTTCAAAGCCCAGTTCCAATACGCCAATTCATAGGTTGGATTGAAAGTTTCCATTGCTTTAAAACGTTCCTGAGCCGGAATAACGCCCGGTCCTAAAACATAACGATCTGTTTTACTGTCGTAATTGGCAAAAGAAGCCATAAAATCAGCTGTTGCGAAAACACGTTCGCTGTATAAATTTAAAGTTGCTGTAGTGGGTTTGGCACGATAAATCAGTTCAGCATATGTAATAAAATGAGGCTGCTGCCAAATCAAAAATGACCCCACGGAAGAGGGACTTTCGTTCCCGTCTGCATCAACCATTTTTTGCCATCTTGCTCCTTCAAAACCTTGCCTTTTTGCTATGTTCTTTGCTTTATCAAAAACCTTTTGATACCAGGGAAGACTTTTTTCTAATAATTCAGGTCGGTTCCAAAGTGCAAAATGAACGCCATGCCACCAATGCATTTCCAAATGCGGCTTTCCGTACCAGCTATTATAGGTTAAACCCGTTTCCTGAGGCGGCACTTTTCCGGTACATTGCACCTTGGTAAGATACTGGGACAGGATTACTCTTCGCTCCAGCTCTTTTGCCCTGGGATCTGTACTTCCTGCAAAATCTACTGCGGCACCACTTTTCCAGAATTGCTCCCAACCTTTTATACTACTATTTTGAATATCTGTAAAAGAAGAATTAGGTATTTTTTTATCTGCTAAACCAAAAAGACAGCTTAATTCTAACGTATTGGTATTAGATGCTTCAACTACAAAATAATGGTCAGAAGTCTTTTTTATCTGCGCATTTCCTTTCCAGCTTAAATTGACATTGTAGGAGATACTGTCCATTACATGTGTTACAATCGCTTCTGTTTTTGATTTTTCAATCAATATACTTTTATAATCCTGTTTCCCTTCCCATTTAGTCCCCATATCCGCCCAATCTCCTGTTGGAAACGGAATTCTCAAACTGATTTTTAAACGTTTTTGTGTTAATAAATCTGATTTGACTTTTACTCCAATCGCATCTTTTTGCTGATGCGAAACAGTTAAAACCGTTACAGGCATTCCCTCTACTTCAAAATAACTTTCGATTTCTCCTGTCCAAAGATTTAACTTTTGAGCAATAGCTTTGATGTCTTCAGGTTTTGCAATACTTCCGTCTTTTTTGGTAATTTCAAAACCTAGATTCCCCAATTGCAATAAATGCGGATTCTGACGAAACCAGTTTACTGCTTCTACTCTTCGCTTTGGCTCTTTGATCTGAACGGTATATGAAATATCTCTCCCATACTGTTTGTAATCTCTTAGCGTTTCTGAGAATTTATAATTATTGGTATTCTTATAGCTGTCCCAGCCCCATTCTGACTGGGTTCCTAACGGAATTCCGTTTTCATATTTTTTAGGAAAAGTCTGCAATCCCGTGGCATCAACAGTAAAGGCAAAAGCACCGTTTCCCACAGTCAGCGAAGTCAAAGTATCGATAGCTGTTATTTGAACATTATGTCTTGTTACTAATGCTTTTCTGTCTATTTTCTGTTGGGCAAAAATGGATATTGAAAACAGAAAAGCGATAATTAATTGATATTTTTTCATTTGGTTAAATTTATAGTTTCAGGTTTCAGGTTTCAGGTTTCAGGTTTCAGGTTTCAGGTTAGCTTTGTCAAAGTTTAAAACTTTGAAAAAGCTTGGCATTTCACATTCTCTAATTGACTCATTATCTAATTAAAGTCAAACTCATCAAACCAATCACCACATCATTGGCAATAGTTCTTAAAGTCATGTTTTTTAATGTTTTATTTTTATCTAATGGTAAATCTAAAATCGTTCCTGCACCGCCATCAACTCCATAACTAGTGAATCCTTTTATGCTTTTGAAAGCCGCAAAATCTCTTGAAATTTCTCCTGTTTTAAAATAAATTCTCGGCGGTTTTGGGGCATCGGTTGTAAAGGCTAAACCATCAATAAAATAATCCTGCTCGATGGGCCACCAGTTTTCTGGATTTCTCAGGGATAAAGTTTCGGATGTTCCATCGGTATAATGCACGATAATTTCTCCGTTTACAATTCGGCTTTGCATTGGATTTGTTGTTCCTGCGAGCATGAAATACGCATGTGACGCTTTTCCGTTTAGCGGAATATTGATATTTTCCGGAAAATTATCCCACATCGATGTGAAAATAATATTGTTTAGTTTTTCATCAGAAGGCGTTTGAAACGGAACTCCGTTTGGCGTTGTAATCTGCCCATTGCCTTTTGCTTTTTCGCGTAATCCTTTATCGTCTATTTTTACGGAAATATTGGGATAACACCAATTGCCAATTCCTTGTTTCGGAAGCTGTAATGTTACTGTTTGCGGTCTTGGTGACAAATATTCATAATTGAAGATATCAACCACTTTCGCATTAAAAAATGACGTAAGCGGGATTGTTTCTATTCGTTTTGACTTGTCTATCTGAGCATCCCAGTTTGTTACTGTTTCGTTAGATTGAGTCTCTGACTTTACATTTACATGAATGGGTTTCCACCAGGATAATTCCCCTTGTTTCAATTCTACAAAAAAGAGTTTATTGCCCGCCAAATTCACTTTTGCCTTGAGCGAATACTCTGTTTTTGAAATTTCACTTAAAACGGATTGCGGATCATAAACTGAAATTATTTTAGCTTTAGACGTTTTCAAATTAAGCATTTCGTTTAATGCATAAATTTCTTTCGTTTTAACTTCTTCCAAAGACGCTCCTTTTGATTTTATTGTAATGTCATAAATAGCATTATATGGAACTTCGATACTTATTTTTGGATTTCCGATGCTCTCTGGAACTACTTTCCACGAAACTGATTTTCCATTCACAGTAATATTTTCTATAGCCTCCAGTTCAGTTTTAAGAACCAGCTTTAAACTCATTTGAGCCGAAAACTTATTTTTGATACTGTATTTCTCTTCTTTACTATCTCTTGTAAAATCGATTGAAACATCTGGAATTTCCAGAGAAGCCTGATTCCATTTTTCGGGAAAACCGGGCTGAATGGTCAAAACTCCGGCCAACGCATCGGGCTGAATTCCAAAAAGTCCTTCCACCAAAGTTCTTGAAGCCATACCAATTGGGTCTGCAAAATCCCGATACAATTCGCCACGCATGGCATCCTGATAAAGCAATTGTTCAAATCCCCCGGGAGAAGCACCTAAATACATACTTTCTACCAAAGCACTTTCCCACATTTTAAAAGCTTTTTCTGATTGTCCGCCTTGCCAGAAAGCCAGTGATGTATGCAATTGTTCTGCTAAAGCCACATTATTTGTCGACCATGTATAAGGCTGCCAGTTGGTGGTACTAATTACATAAAGGTCTTTTTTGTCTAATCCTTCGGCAGAAATTGGTATATGCGGAATCTCATTATTGACATACTCTAACATTTGATAACTCTCAAATGGATTTGATAATTCTGAATCTATCGTGTGATAAATGCTCCAGATTCCGGGCGAATCATGTAATAATCTGTTTCCTAAAGCATCTTTAAATTCGGCAAAAATCCCCTTATTGGCGATCCAAAGCTGGCTGTTTGTGGCTTTTAGAATTTTATCTGCTTCTTTGGTAAATGGATTTTCTTCCTCCTGTATTTTCTTTGCAATCTGAGCTACGGTTTTATTCGCATAATAATTATAAGCCGAAGAATGAATGACTCCGCCTCCGCTGTATTGCAAAGCATCACTTGCCCAAATCGACGCGTATGCATCATATAATCCATCACCATCAGGATCGAAATTTCTTTTTTCCCAGTTTAGATGCCGCTGTATTGTTGGCCACATTTCTTTTATGAAAGAAGTATCTCCCGTCCATTTAAAATGTCTGAGCATTTGATCTATAAAAACCAAATTCATATCATAATGGTGGGCTACATTATTTTTATTCGGGCTTCTGCTGATGTAGCCGCTGCTGAACATAGACGTTCCTAATTCTTCTTTCTGACGTGCTAAATTTCTTTCTTCATCCAATACAATCGGACCACTTTCAGGACTTGTAACCTGCGAATTGCTGTAACTGGTAAAATGTGTTTTTGCCCGATCATGCCAGCCTAAAGGATCAGCAGTATAAGCACCGCGCCAGGCATTTAAATACATTCTCCAGGCAATAGCACCATGAAGATAAGCAGGACTTTCCCAAATTCCGTCTGCTGCGATTGCAAGTGCAGATCCTAAAGTATTGATATAAGGATCCGGTGTCGACACCTTGACTCTGCCAGCCAAAAGCTGCGTTTGCTGAATTGATTTTGTATAAAGTTGAGCTATACTTTTTTGAGTGTAATTTGTTTTAGGATCTTCAGTAAGAAACAACCAATAATCTCCTTTTTCAGCAATAGATTTTATTTTTCCGGTAATAAGAGTCAATGTTTCCGCAGTCGAATCAAAAAGTGCTAATGGGGTATTTTGCATCTTCGCATTGGCTAAATGTGTAAGTGATTCGGGGAAGAAACCCGTAACAGCCTTATTATTTCCGGTTTTCTGTTTGTTACTTTCAGAACCATATTCCAATAAAAATGAATGCTTTTTTATGCTGTACTTATTATTGATACAATAGTCGGGCTGCAAATAAAAAACTGATTCCGGATCAGCACCGATATCTCCGTCGCGACTGAATTTTTTACCCGTTGCGCCTCCAAAAGCCCATATAACATTAGTGTCTTTGGGAGTATTTTTGCCGTATACTTTTACAATAAAACCTTCACTTTCTTTTAATGCCACCACATTTACAAACAACTTTCCGTTTCCTAAAATTGGATCTTCGATTGTATACTGCATAGTTCCTAAAATGTAACGCGTATCAATTTTAGCGGCTTCAGTTATCCATTTACTTTCTTTTCCATTTTGTAAACCCAGCTTAAAATTGCCTCCCATTCCCGGCATATACATGGCAAATTCAGGCAGATCTCCAGTCTCAACCCTAAATCCTGTATTGGAACCATACAAGGCACGATTGAATTTTCGGGTTCCATTTTTCAGAACAAAACTATTTCCTTCAGGCGCGTAATGTATCTTACGCGACGCTTTATTTTCCTGTCCAAACGATACCGCTGAACATAAAAAAAATAAGCCGATCAAAGTTTGAATAGAGTACTTTTTAATTTTCATAAAGCTGTAAAAATGAATTATTCCTAAATTCGAATAAGAGAATTATTTTGGTCTAATTTTATTAATTCCCTAATGCAGATGCAATTTCTTTGTTTTTTAGTGGTATAGTATCCTGTACCTACCTGATTTCTACAATATAATAATTTTCAATATTTCAATATTTTAACATCATAGTACAGGATACTATATAAAAATAGAACTCCTAGTTTTGAAATAACATCAAATTAACTATGATGCTAAAAACAGAATCGTAATACATGCACTTGTAGATTTTGTGATTTCAGGTTTCAGGTTTTTCGTTGAGAGCGGCTTCGACTTCACTCAGCCTGACATCAAGTTCTTATTATATCCGGTATCATACTGAGCGTCCCGAAGCTTCTTGAGAAAGCTGGTTTACTTTTAAAATAAAATATCATATTGCATGAAATCAATTAAAATAATTTCAATCCTTATATTAAGTATTCTCTTTTTTAACTTCACATTAAAACAAGACAACAAGCCCACTGTTTTTATGGTGGGTGATTCGACTGTGAAAAATGGCAAAGGCGACGGTTCAGGTGGACTTTGGGACTGGGGAGATTATATTGGACAGTTTCTGGATACTACCAAAGTTACAATTGAAAATCATGCTTTAGGAGGTACAAGCAGTCGTACTTTTCAGGATAAAGGATTATGGAATGCCGTTTTAAATAAACTTAAAAAAGGTGATTATGTTCTGATTCAATTTGGGCATAATGACGATGGTCCTTTAAATGATAGTCTTCGAGCGCGCGGAACAATTAAAGGCATTGGAGGCGAATCTCAGGAAATTGACAATATCATGACCAAGAAACATGAAACGGTTCACAGTTACGGCTGGTATATTCAGAAAGTTGTTCGCGAAGCAAAATTAAAAGGAGCTATTCCGATTGTTTGTTCTCCAATTCCCAGAAACGACTGGAAGGAAGGCAAAGTACCTCGCAATAACAAATCATACGGATTATGGGCCAAACAGATTGCTGAGAAAGAGAAAGTAACATTTATCGACTTGAATGATCAAATGGCCATTGAAATGGAAAAGTTGGGCGAAAATAAAGTCACCGGAACTTACTTTTATAAAAAAGACCATACCCATACATCAGCAAAAGGGGCCGTACTTTCAGCTTCGATAATTATCAATCAATTACAAAAGAGTACAAACTCTTTAAAAAATTACATTCTAAAAGACCCCAAAATCACACTTCCTGAGAAGAAAAAAGTGTATTTAATTGGGGACTCTACTATGGCCAATAACAATGATTTGAATGCTGTGGGCTGGGGAGTTTCTTTTCCTGCTTATTGTGATACTACAAGAATCGAAGTTATTAATAAAGCCAGAGGCGGCCGAAGCACCAGAACTTTTGATCATGAGGGGCTTTGGAATGAAGTTAAAAATCAATTGCAGCCCGGAAATTATATACTGATTCAGTTTGGACATAATGATGCCGGTGCGATTGATAAAGAAAAATTCAGGGGTTCATTAAAAGGAACGGGGGACGAAACTCAGGAAGTAGTTCTTGCTGATGGCTCAAAAGAAATGGTACATACTTTTGGCTGGTATATGACAAAATTCATTCGCGAGGCAAAGCAAAAAGGCGCTATCCCGATTGTTTTGAGTCAGACACCACGAAACGAATGGCCAAATAATAAAGTAGAACGCAGAGAGGATACTTACACAAAATGGTCAAAAGAAGTAGCTGAGAAAGAAAATGTGTTTTATACTGACCTAAATGAAATTGTTGCGCTTAAATATGAAGCTTTAGGAAAAGAGAAAGTAAATGTTTTTTTTCCGAAAGATCACACTCATACCAACTTAGAAGGCGCAGTCCTGAATGCATTAACTGTTGCTCAGAGCATTAAAAAACTAAAAGAATGCGGACTTAAAGATTATATTGAATTGCCAAAGTAATACTAATTAGAAAGCTTTGTGAATTTAAATCAGGATCTATCTTTTTCAGGATAAGACAACAAAACAAAAAACCTCGTTTAAAATTAATTAAACGAGGTTTTATTTTGAATAAAAAATATTATTTTTTTGATTCTTCGATAGAAACTTTTCTAAACTCTTTTAAAAGTTTTTCAATTTCTAAAGTAGATTTACGAGCTCTTGCTCCAGCAGCTTTAACACCTTTTTCTGTCAAAGATTCAGCTTCTGTTTTAAATGTTTCAATTTCGGCGTGGATTTTTCCTAATAGATCTTTCATGCTTATAAGTATTAAATTAAGGCGCAAAAATAAAAGTTTGTATGATAGATACAACATATTTCACGTTAAAATTATCACTGATTTTCAGACTTTAATTTAACATTAAATTTACCCTACTTTTTTCTCTTTTCCCCAGAAGAACCAATACCTTACTAATCAAATACTTATTAGCGAAATAATAAAATAATCTGCTTTTGCAAGCGCTAAACAGCTATTGAAAAAAAAAATTTTTTTTTTCATTAAATCACAAAAAACTGACTGAAATTTTAACCTTTTGACGTAAAACTGACCCAAACAAATTGAGAATATGGATAAAAATCAATCTACTAACTGTTTATTTATATAAACATTTTTAAAATTAACGCCGTTTATTATGCTTTTATCAATATTGGTTTTAACGGATTCTATTTTTAAATTTTCAAATGTAAAATTGGAAAGACGAACATTGGGATCGTTTTCTACACCATAAAAGGTGTCACATTTAAGGTCGATGTTTTTGAGGGTAATATGATCTCCATAAGATAGTGGTACATCCGGACGTCCTTTTAAATCAAAAAATTGTTTCCAGGCAAAAATAGCAAGACCGGTTTTAGCTTCTCCTTTTATATCTTCCACTCTGATATACTCATAGCGCTGTGGCGTATCGGGTCTCATTTTTAGCCATAACAATCTCGAAGCGCCATCGATTTTGCAATTGCGCATAATCACGTTGCGGTTATGAATGGATTCGCTTCCGTTTGTCAGAGCAGAATGGCAAAATCCGAAAGTACAATCTTCGATAATAATATTGTTGTTGGGTCCGTTGTTTTTATCCTGATCTGCATAAGGTCCTTTTCCTCCCTTTAAAGCAATTGCATCATCGTTTACAGACAAATAACACCCTTTTACCAGAAAATTGGTGCAAATATCAATGTCTATAGCATCTGTACTTGGGGCTTTCACACCAAGATGCGGGGAAAATATATAAAGATCAAGCAGTTTTACATTATTGCATTTATAAAAATGATTGGTCCAAAAACCTGAATTAATCAGTTTTACATCCTGAAGCTGCACATTATTGGAGTTCCAGACAAAAACTAGCCTTGGTCTTGATACTTCGAGGTTGGTACATTTTGGATTTTCTTTGCGACGTTCCCAAAAAGCTTCCCAATATTTTTTACCATTTCCGTTGATGGTTCCTTTTCCGGAGATCGAAAAATGATCAACTCCATACGCGTTGACTAAAGCCGGAAAATAATCCAAATTCTGACCTTCCATTCTCGAGGGCATAATTGGAAAATCCGCAATATTATCAGAACCTTTCAATACACCGCCTTCAGAAACATATAAACTGGTTTTAGGTTTAAAAAATAAAGCGCCACTCAGGAAAACCCCTTTAGGAATCACAATAACTCCTCCACCGTTTGCAGCGGCTTTATCAATTACTTTCTGAATACCGACGGTTTGGATTTTGGTACTGTCTTTCTCTACTCCAAAATCTGTAATGGTATATTTTTTACCTAAATCTTTTAATTGAATTTTAGAGTAATCCTTAAACCAATTTGTAATGGCTGTTCCGTCTGGAAATTTATCGTTTGCATAATTCTGTGAAAATGACGCTTGCGAGAATCCAATGATACAGATTAAAATTTTATAAATATTTTTCATTGTGTTTTGTGTTAATGTAATTTATGTTTTTGCATAATGCCTCTTATTTACGTTTCCAAAAAAATTTAAACTCCAGACCTAGATTGCCTTACTTGTTTACCTTACCTCAATTTTAATTTTAGCCGAAAGCTGTTTAGCCAGCCTTGTCACGTAATTGGTAAAATGTGCTGAATCCTTAAAATTCTTGTCTGCGCTCAATTCCCATGCTGCTATGGGGTAATAACTCACTTTCTGATTGTTCTTTACCGCTAGTTTTATCAAATAAGAATCTGTTAATTGTCCTGTTTTTGGCACTTCGATATAACCTTTATAAACGTCTTTTGGTACAATTACAGCAGTTCCTAAAATCCACTGGCGTTCGTAGGTCAATTTATCATGTTGTATGAAACACACAAAATCTCCGGTGTCAATTACCTGCAAAGGATTTTGATTGTTCAGGTTAGAAAATGCAACTAATAGTGTTTCGTTTCCTTTTAAACCATTGAGGGAAATCGTGTTTTTATAACCGTACATTCCCGGCCAGATTGATGTTGTTTCCTGCGCCTGGTAGCTGCTACCTGAAGCTTCCCAGTTTTGGTAAGTATAACTTAAAATAGAATTTACGGGACCTTCGCTGAGAATTTTAAAGGTTGTCTTTTCGATATTATTTAGAGTATCATTAGCAAGAATGCCTAGTCTGCTGATTTCATTATTAACCATTAAAGCAAAACCTCCAAGACCGGCAGAATTCCCAACAGGAAAAATATCTCGTCCCCAATCGTACATTACGTGATAATTATCTTCAACAGCGCCTTTGCTGTTAATCCCAACATCTTCGGGAGTGATGGCAGGTATTTTTTTCCCGAATACATCTTTTGAATTTCTTCCATCTAAATAATGCCTGAAGCCCACTTTATCATTTTCCCAGGTCGGTCCGTCGGTTTGATATTTTTGATATCCTAATTTTTTATGTACCTGATTGGCCATTAAAACCTCTTCTGTAGCTGGATGTACAGGCAGTTTTTCCCCTTCTCTTTTCCCGAATCGCACACTTGTTTTTATCGCGAATTTAGGATCTGTTTCAGACCATTTAAGTTCTAGTATCTTGCTTTGATTTGGAGCAAAATCAGTTACAAAAAATAATTCATCCCATTTTCCGTCTCCATCCAAATCGTTGACCTGAGCAGCAATGGTATCCTTTTTACTGATCAGAATAGGAAAATTAGACGTGGCATCTTTTATAGCGAGTTCCGTTCTTTTGATCGAAATTGCTTTTTGGTACAACTCTAAATTAGAGGTGTTTTTTAGAATAATATTCTTTTCTTTTTTCTGTCCATTACAGCCCGCAAAAATCAATATTGAAAATACAATTGGGACACAGGATTTAATGATATTCTTCATTTTTTATTACTTTTATTTCAAGACAATTTAATTATTAATCTAAAGGGACAATCTCTCGCAAGGGAATAACTATTGACAAATGATCTATTTTTTTATACTATTTTAAAAATAAATGCTGAAGCGGTTTCATATTTCCCCCCTTGTGAAGCGGTAAACAGATAAGTTGCTTTTGCGTTTTGAAACAATAATTGCGGACGCTCTACCCTTCCATAACGATTAAGGTGTTTCGGGGCTTCGGGCTGTTTGATATATTTACTCAGTGGCTGATAGGCAATTTTCGGATCGCTCCAGTACTTTCCATCATCAGAATCCATATACAAACCGTAATCGATACCATAAACCCCCATATCTCTTGCCAGCATTTTGAATTTCTTATTTTCATACCACACAAAAGCATCTTCGCATTGTTTGTTATCTCCTAATTTAGAGAAATCAATTACGGGATTATCTTCGTATTTTATATAAGGTCCATGCAGCGATTTCGATATTGCCAATCCGTACTTTCTATTGCCTTTTACAGGAAATTTTGGATGCTCGTAATTTTCTGTATCCAATGATTTATAGTACAGCCAGTATTCACCATTTGGATGTTTCAAAAACGAAGGATTTGTTGTTAGAAGATCATCCCACGAGCCTTCTTCTCCGGGAAGCAATAAAGGCTGATCCGGTCTTTCCCAAGGTCCGTAAAGAGAGTCCGCAGTGGCTAACCCGATACGTTTGGTATTCATTTTTCCGTTAGAATTCCCCATGAAAAACAAAGCATATTTTCCATCTACAAAATGAATACTCGGATTATGACACGTTGTTGCATCCCAAAAACCAAGACCTCGCGGCGCTAAAATGGTGCTGACATATTCATAAGGACCTTCTGGATTATGGGCAACAGCATGAGCAATCTCAGAACTATTGATCCAGCCACTCATTCCTTTTGACTTTGGCCATCTGGAAAAAAATACATGAATTTTACCATCAGGACCTTCAATTGGACTGTTGCACCAAACATAATAATCCTCAAATTCTAAGGCGCGTCCAACCGGTCGAAGTCTTTTTTCGAAATCAGAAAGCTTTGGATCGTCCATAAAATTTCCGGCTTCTACCGAAAAGGGTAAACACAAACCAACTACAGCAAGTGAATTTCCTATGATAAATTCTCTTCGATTCATTTTATTTTTTCTCTGAATTAATTACCCAATCATCTGTTCTAAAAGGAGAAGCCGGCAGGTTTTCGTTATTGAATAAATTAGGTTCTGGAATTGCTTTCCATGCAAAACGAACGGCGACAGGTTCTTTTACTTTTGAAGAAGAAACTACGATTGTTTTCCCATCAATTTTGGCATCGGCAGGATAAAAAACCTGATCTTCTCCTGCTATTTCAAATTCTTTTAAAGTCTCGCCATTTTTCTTCAAGCCAGACTCAGCGTAATCAAAAAACAATTGCACTTTTTGTTTTTTAATTTTCATATGATTAAAAATTGGTCCTGAATACACCAGATTATTTTCACCATACGTCTTAGCGCGAGCAATTAAAGAGAGTCTGTACCCAACGGTTTGTTTGTCTATGGGGTGAATATTATTGGCATCTCCAACATCAGTTGTAACAACCATTGCGCTATTGGGGATTGTTTTTAAGGCCATTAGCTGCGCTTCACGGATTTCGGCATTTTGTCCTTTATGAGGTGTAATCTGAACATAATAAAACGGAAAATCGCCTTGCTTCCATTCTTCTCTCCAGCTTTTTACCATAGCTGGAAATAAGCTTCTGTACAAATACGCTTTTCCCGAATTGCTTTCTCCCTGATACCATATTGCCCCTTTTATAGTATAATTTACTATAGGATGAAGCATCGCATTGTATAAAACGTAAGAGGTTTTGTTGAGTTCTTTCTTCGGTTTTTTCAATTGTCCTTTTGCAGCATTTTCTGCACTTGCAATTCGTTCATTTATCAGATTTAAATAATACGTTTCGAGTTTTTCCTGATATAACTTTTCATTTTTTGCATCTTGCTGAAGAATCGGCAAAAAGGCAACATCTTGTTCTAAAACACTTTGAGCTGTCCATGCTTCTGCTTTTGTTCCTCCCCATGAAGTGGAGATTAACCCAATGGGTACTTTTAATTTTTGATATAAATCCCTGCCAAAGAAATAGGCTACACCAGAAAATGTCTGAATGCTTTCAGGGGTACAGATTCTCCAGCTTCCTGTCACATCCTCAAGTGGAGTTTGCGATGCATTTATAGCAACGGTAAATAATCTGATACTAGGAAAAGAAGCATTTTTGACTTCTTGTTCATAGTTTTTAACTCCGGTTTTCCAGGTTTTATCTTCTCTTCCAACAGGAAAAAACATATTGGACTGCCCCGAACAAAGCCATACCTCGCCAATTAAAACATTTTTAAGTACAATAGTATTGGCTGCATTAATCGTAATATCGTATGTTTTTTCACTGCCCAGAGGCGTATCTACTGCTGTTTTCCAATTTCCATTAGCATCGGCGCTGATTTCTATAGGAAGATTATCCCATCCTAACTGGATCGATATTTTTTCGTTTGCAGAGGCCCATCCCCATAAATTAACTTTTGTATTTTGCTGCAAAACCATATTATCCCCTACAAGAGCTGGAAGTCTTACTTGTGCTGATAGTGATGAAATTGCACTTAAAACAAATAAAAATAAAAGAAATCTTTTTAAATAAATCATTGCTATATTTTTAAATACTAAAACTTTAAATTTAAAATAATTAAACATAAAAAGCATCCTGTGCTTCCCTGTTTGATCTAATCTTATTAATGAAAAGAAGCTGCCTTTAAAAGACAGCTTCTTTCAAAAAAAAACTTGAGTAATATCAATTAATCGTAACCTGGATTCTGATCATAAAGTCCTGGAACTGCTAACATTTCTGAGAGAGGAATTGGATACAACAATGAATTATTTTCAATTGTTCTGATTTTTCCTTCAGTATCTTCTGCCGCTTTCCAGGCGTTCATAATCGCTACGGCTTTACCTGATCTGATCAGATCAAACCATCTTGTTCCTTCTGAGAAAAATTCTTTTCTTCTCTCGGTAAAGAGTTGATCTAAAGTAATGTTTAGAGCATCTGCGGGAACTCCAGCTCTTGTTCTTACTTGATTTACAATGGCGTCAACATCTGCCTGCGATCCGCCTCCACCATGAAGTGTACATTCAGCCATAAGCATCAATACGTCAGTATAACGTGTTACCATAAAATCAACACCCCAGTCTTCACGACCGTTTCCGTATCTGGCCTGATCAATGTACTTTTTGAAAACCGGAAGTGTATAACTTCCTTTGTATGTTCCTGTTGCAACAGTATAACTCGTTGCGATACCAAATATTTTTCTTTTATCAGTGGCAGCGAATAGATTTAAAAAGCCTGCCGAAATTGGCTTGGCTTCCAAGGCGCCTTGCGCTGATAAATTTACTGATGCAAAGTAAGGCTCGTACCCCAATTCTACCATAAAATTACCTCCAACTGCAAGGGGAAGACTCTGTGTGTAGGGAATAGTTAATACATTCTCCAAATTGGCATTTCCTTCTACTTTAAAAATAGCCTCGTAATCTGTTCCAAATTTATAAAGTCCGCTTGTTTTAATGTCGTTTAATTGCTGGTAGGCTTTATCCCACTCGTTTAAGCCAAGAGTAGCCCCGTCAATTCCGTTGGTTGGGCTAGAGCGTGTCATGTACACTAAGCCCAGTAATGCTTTTGCTCCGTATTTAGTAACACGACCAAAATTGGCTGCATCATAAGCAGGAAGAAGATCCGGGATAGCCTGTTCAAGATCTGAGATGATCAATTTATAAACATCTGCAACCGGGGTTCTTTTTATTTTAGCGGCTTCCGTAGCGGTCATTGTTCTTTCCATTAAAGGAACTCTTCCAAACCATCTAATGAGATCAAAATAGCAGAATGCTCTTAAAAAACGCGCTTCGGCGGTCATAGCAGCGCGATCAGCAGGATTGGTAAAAATCTGATCTCCTTTCTCGGCTATTTTCTCCAATAACTGATTGGCTTTATTGATCGCATTATAATTACTTATATAGGCTTCCTTTACATAAGTATTAGAACTTATAGAAGTATAAAAACTATTAATACCTTCCCAATCTCTTGAAGCCAGAGTTGTTGCCAGCAAATTATCTGATCTTACTTCGCTTAAATTTAGCACTCTGTTAGCATAACCATATGTTCCCATTCCGTGAAAAGCTACTGAATAAGTGGCGTTTCTGGCCTGAACAAAATCACCGGGAGTCGCATAAAAATTCTCAATTGTCCCCTGAGATAACGGCAATTGATTTAATTCATCATTGCAGGATGAAAAGGCAAAAAATACCAAAGCACTTGCAGCTAAATAAATATATTTTTTCATTTTATTTTAATTAAAATTAATGTTAAGTCCTATCACTAAAGATTTTGCCAAAGGCGCTCCTCCATAATCTACCGGCACAGAAAAATCACTGTTTGAACTTGCAGAAGTATTTACGGCTTCCGGATTAAAACCAACTTTATACTTGTTCCAATAGAACCAGTTTTCAGCCGTTACATACAATCTCATATTATCAATCCTGCTCAATCCTTTAATGGCTTGCTTGAGATTATATCCAATTGTAATGTTTCTTATACTCACATAATCTGATTTATACAACCAATCTGAATTGGCCTGATATCCAAAAGAAGTTCTCCAGTTTCCTCTCACAGAAGGATCTACATTTAGTGAATTCTCTACAGATCCCATTCCGGTTCTGTCAATTGCTCTTCCTGTTAATCCGTAAACTGTTCCTCCGTTTTGTCCCTGAACCAAAATATTTAAGTCAATATCTTTGTACTTCAAAGTATTGGTAATCCCCCAGGTATATTTTGGTGTTGGATTTCCTAAATCTACACGGTCATCTGAATTGATTTTTTTATCTCCATTTTGATCCACATATCTTGGATCTCCTAGAACCAATTTATTGCCTCCAATGGTAGTTCCACCTGTATCGATATCAGCCTGGGTAACCACACCGTTTTGTTTGAGTCCAAAGATGGTGTACATTGGTTTTCCAACTTCTAATTTTATAAAAGGAACTCCTCCATCGTAAGCATTACTAATTTCAATTTTAGACTGATCAGGACCTAAAGCCAAAACTTTATTCTCGTTGTGGCTGATATTTGCCGATGTTCTCCATTCAAAATTAGGCGTTTTCACATTTAGAGAACTCAATTCAAATTCCCATCCCTGATTTTGTACTTCCCCCACATTGGTAAGATAACTAGTGAACCCGGTCGCGCCAACTATAGGCACTCTTAAGAGTAATTCGCTGTTTGTTTTTCTGTATACTTCAAAGGTTCCTGAGAGTCTGTTTTTAATTAGTCCAAAATCCAAACCTAAATCAACACTTCGGGATTCTTCCCAGTGTAAGGAAGGATTTGGTATTGATCCTGCTCCCTGACCAATTGCAGCTGCCCCGCCAATGGAATAATTATAAGTTGCCAGAGTGGCATAAGAAGCGTAACTTCCAATGTTGTTACTTCCGTTAATACCTGTACTGGCCCTAAGTTTTAAATCGCTAAGCCAGTCTACATTTTGCATAAACTCTTCCTGTTTAATTCTCCATCCAAGGGAAAGAGAAGGGAAAACTCCCCATTGTCTGTCTGATCCAAATTTTGAAGAACCATCGCGTCTCACACTTGCAGATATGATGTATTTTTCTTTGTAGTTGTATTGCAATCTTGCAAAATAAGAAAGTAATGTACTTTTCTCAGCATTGGTAGAACCCAGCGATCCTGTTGGCAATGTTTCAACAGTCGAACTGTTATAAAGTGCTCCAGAAGACAATGTTGATCTCATGATTTCATAAGAGCTAAAGGACTGTCCTAAAAGCAAATTAATATTGTGATTTCCTATTGATTTATCGTAATTTAAAGTATTTTCATTCACTAAATTTTGTCTTCTATAGGTATTATAGGCTCCTCTGATACTGGCCTGAACATCATTTGGGGTATACCCCTCGGTAGTATTATCTGAGTTATCAAAATTTAGTGTACTCTTCCATGTAAATCCTTTAGCAAACCCATAACTAGCATAAGTAGAAATCAAAGTTCTGTACATCGAGTTTTTATTGGTTCTGGCAAGCGCATTTAGCATATTAGTTGTACTGCTTCCCCACATATATCGGGTGGTATATTTCTCGCCTGCCGCGTTAGAGGCGCTCTCAAAAACAGGTGTTGCGGTAAGGGCTTTAAAAAGTGTATTGTCTTTTCCTTCTACTCCCGGATCATTTTTGATAGAATAAGAAGGCGCAATATTGATTCCCATTTTAAAGCTTTCTGATAGTTTAACATCAACGTTGGCTCTGGCTGAAAATAAAGTATAATCCGTACCGATGATGTACCCTGTATTTTTCTGGTAATTGGCAGATACATAATAATTCACCACATCTGTCGCGCCGGAGGCCGACAATTGATAGTTATTGAATTCTCCTGTACGGAAAACTTTATCCTGCCAGTCGATATAATCCAATCCAGGATGTCCAGGTATATCCCACCTGTCATCATACAAATAGGTGTAATATCTGGTGTTGGTTGTATTTAGAGGCGCCGTTGGATTCTTTGCATTATAAGCCGCTATTCGCTCTTGAGTATTCTGACTTGCCGAAGCGCCTGCTATCCCTGATCCTACCCACTGGGCGTCGATCATAGTTTTAGCCCTGTCGATCCATCCTTGAGAAGATAACATATCTACTCTGTTAGCTTCTTTGTTCACACCCCCGTAGGTATTAAAGGTAAATTTTGGTTTTCCCTTTTTTCCTTTTTTTGTTGTAATTAAAACTACTCCGTTTGATGCTCTAGACCCGTAGATAGAAGCTGCCGCTGCATCTTTTAATACCTCGATAGATTCTACATCATTTGGATTCATATTATCCAGTGGGCTTCCGCTGGAGAATCCTCCGTTACTGTTTGATCCTTCTGTATAGATTGGAAATCCATCTACTACATACAAAGGCTCATTTCCGGCAGTAATAGAACCTGCTCCCCTTATCTCGATACTAAAGGGCTGTCCAGGTAAACCTGAAGTTTGTTTGACACGAACACCGGCAACCTGCCCAATTAGACCCTGATCAATTCTTGAGATTGGACGTTCTGTAAAATTCTCTGTTTTAATTCCCGAGATCGCCCCTGTTGTTAGTTTCTTCTTTTGAGTTCCGTACCCAATTACAACAACTTCATTCAGGTTGGCGCTTTCTGCATCTAAAGAAATACTATAGGTGTCTGTGGCACCAATTTTCACTTCTTTTTTAATAAATCCTACGAAAGAAAAAACTAAAGTTTCTCCTTCAGAAGCCTTGATACTAAATTTTCCATCAAAATCAGTACTCGCTCCTCGGTTTGTTCCTTTAACAATTACATTGACTCCCGGTATGGAGAGTTTGGAAGGATCAGTTACTGTTCCTGTAACTGTTTTTTCTTGCGCATAACCCGATGCATGTAGTAATGCAAATAAGGCCATAATCAGCAAAAGATTCAGCTTGTTTTTCATAAAAGTTAAAATTTGGTTAGTTAAATAGTTATTTCAAATTTATCCAGAACTACCATTGGCAGTATCCTGTAGTATCCTGTTAAAGCTCAACAACTTATATTTAATTTTATATTTATTTTAACATAAAAACAGCTCAACTGCTTGATTTACAACCTCTAATTAATTAAGAATTTAATAAATATGATATATAAAATTTTATTAAAAAAATTTTAATCATTTTCCATTAATTTATCTTAAAAAATAAGAATTCACAAGACACTACACGCATTTACTGAATTTTTCATTTTTCGATATAATTACTAAAAACAGGATGCTACAGGATAGCATTTTGAGACACTACTAATACTTTTACTTTATTACAAAAAGAAAAAATTGACATTCTTCTTATTTTTTTAAATGTGTGAAGTCTGTAATTTAGTAACAACTAAAACCTTTGAATAAATAATGAAACCAACCAGATTAAATCTCTTTATTACATTATTGTTTTGCTGTGTGTTTAGTTCTTTTGCGCAAACAACAGTTTCTCCCTGGCCGGAGTCCACCAATATCAATAAACCCTGGACACGCTGGTGGTGGATGGGAAGCGCCGTTGATAAACCCAATCTGAGAAAAAGCCTGATCGATTTTTATAAGGCAGGAATTGGCGGTGTTGAGATAACTCCCATATATGGCGTAAAAGGCGAAGAGAATAATTTTATTGATTACCTGTCTCCAAAATGGATGGAAATGCTCGATTATACTATTCATATTGCCGATAGCCTTCAGATGCAGGTCGATATGGTTTTAGGAACAGGATGGCCCTATGGAGGCTCACAGGTTACTTTACCTCATGCGGCCACCAAGCTAATTGTACAAAAATATGTACTTAAGAAAAATGAAACGATCAATAAGAACATCACAATTGAAAACAGTAAGGAAAAAATACCAGCAGAACTTTTGTATGTTGTGGCCTACGCAAGCGATGGTAAATACGTGAACTTAACCGACGAGCTAAAAAAAAATAAAATTAATTCCAAGGATAAGGGAATCGAAGGTGCTCCTATGGCCTTTCCCAATCAAGCAGAGCCTTATAAACTGAACTGGAAAGCCACCAAATCAGATTACACGATATATGCTGTTTTTAGCGGCAAAACAGGACAACAGGTAAAAAGAGCTGCTCCAGGTGGAAAAGGATATACGGTGGATCATTATTCAAAGGAAGCTTTTAATTCTTATGTGGTTCCCTTTAATACCGTTTTTAAAGGACGTGAAGGAAAAATCCGTGCTATTTTCAATGATAGTTTTGAAGTGTACGGAACTGATTTTACATCTAACTTTTTTGAAGAATTCAAAGCCCTACGAGGTTATGATTTAAAAAAGCAATTGCCTATTTTACTCAATGAAACAGATAATGAAACAGGCAACAGAATCAGAAGTGATTACAGGCAGACTATTGGGGATTTACTGCTACATAAATTTGATGAGTCATGGACTGCCTGGGCGCATTCTAAAAACTTTAAAACTAAACTCCAAGCGCATGGATCGCCGGGAAATCTAATCGACCTTTACGCCTCTGCTGATATTCCCGAATGTGAAACTTTTGGTTCAATGCCATTTGATATTCCAGGCTTCAGACGAGAAAAAGAGGATATTCGCGAAGGAGATGCTGATCCTGTAATGCTCAAATTCTCATCTTCTGCAGCCCATATCGCGGGTAAAAACCTGGTGTCTTCGGAGACTTTTACCTGGCTTCGGGAACATTTTAAAACCGCTTTATCTCAATGCAAGCCTGAAGTTGAGGACTTGATGCTCAATGGAGTAAATCATGTTTTTTTGCATGGTTCTACTTATTCCCCAGAGCGCGCAGCATGGCCGGGATGGCAATTTTATGCTTCTGTAAATTTTAATGCCAACAATAGCATTTGGCAAGATGCGCCAGCTCTCTTTTCTTATATCGCCAATTGTCAGTCGTTATTGCAAGAAGGTAAATCTGATAATGAAATCCTGCTGTACTGGCCTATTTTTGATACCTGGGATAAATATCATAAGGGAGAGTTGTTCTTTCAGTTCAAAATACATTCTTTATCTGAATGGCTCTATGAAACTTCTTTTTATGACACTACTAAAACTTTAATAAAAAAAGGATATGGCGTGGATTTTATCTCTGATAATTTCATCTCTGAGGCCAAGGTCGTAAACGGGAAAATCATATTACCGGGAGGTAGTTTTAAATCATTAGTAATCCCGTCATGCAAGAAAATGCCGTTAGGAACTCTACAAAAGTTAATCGAACTCAAAAAAGCGGGGGCATCTATTATTTTCGAAGGTTTGCCTGAGTCTGTTCCGGGCTTCAATGATTATAAAAAACAAGAGCAGCAACTCCAAAATCTTTTGGCAACTAATAAAGAACAGTTAAAACCGACTTCGGATATATCAAAAGCTCTTGAAAATGCTCAGATTTATCCTGAAACACTTGTGCAGACCGGTTTAAAGTTTACCAGAAGAACAATCCACGGTGAGAAGATCTACTATCTGGTAAACCATACGCCAAAAACAATTGATAGTTTTATTCCTCTTCAAATCGCAAATAAAGAAGTTATTATTCTTGATCCCTTAACCAGAGAATACGGCAATGCTATTGTCGATAAAAAGACAAATACAACACTAGTTAAAATTAAAATTGAACCGGGACAATCCTATTTTCTAAAAACAGAAAATACGCCCTCACAAAAGAAATGGAATTATTACAAACCAACTGCCAATGCCATACCCCTTAAAGGAAACTGGAAGATCACCTTTGATAAAGGTGGGCCTGAATTGCCTGCAAATGCTAGGATGTCCAATTTAGAATCCTGGACAAAATTAAGCCCTCAAGGAGAAGCTTTTTCAGGAACAGCTACTTATACGCTGGACTTTGAGAATCCAAATTCTAAAACTGATCACTGGGCCTTGAATCTGGGTGATGTTCGAGAAAGCGCAAAAGTCTGGCTTAATAATGAATTTATTGGCTCTGCGTGGTCAGTTCCGTATCAATTGAATCTTAAAAAATTAAAACAAGGAAAAAATACTTTAAAAATTCAGGTTACTAATCTTTCTGCCAATAGAATCAGAGACAAAGAATTAAAAGGCGAAGAATGGAAGATTTTCTATGAAATTAATATGGTCGATAAAGATTATAAAAAATTCGATGCAACAAAATGGTCTCCTACCCCATCGGGACTCTTAGGCCCCGTTACAATCACGCCATTAAAACAAGAAAACTAATTACTAAATAACGAATATTAAAAATGAAAAAAATACTTTTATTTTTCGCTATAAGCCTATCGTATACTAACTCAGTGAGCGGACAAGAGCCTTTTGATAAAAAAATGGTGCTCAAAGAAATGATACTTGCCAATGATTATTTTATGCAAAAATGGCCTGAAACGGGCAAAACAATCATCACCAATAAAGAGCGTCCAAGCAATATCTGGACCCGTGGTGTTTATTATGAAGGGCTCATGGCACTGCACGAAATATTTCCTAAAGAAGCGTATTACAATTATGCCTTTGCATGGTCAGAGTTTCATAAATGGGGATTTAACGGAGGCAACACGACCCGGAATGCCGACAATTATTGCGCGGCCCAAACCTATATCGATTTATACAATTTAGAGCCGGATGCTAAGAAATTAAAAAATACAAAAGCCAATATCAATATGCTTTTAAGTACGCCTCAAGTAGATGATTGGTCCTGGATTGATGCTATACAAATGGGGATGCCTGTTTTTGCAAAATTGGGAGTGTTGGAAAAAGACAACCGTTATTTCGAGAAAATGTATCTGATGTATATGTACTCGAGAAATAAACATGGAGATCATGGACTTTTTAATCCCAAAGATGGCCTTTGGTGGCGTGATGCTGATTTTGATCCTCCCTACAAAGAACCAAACGGAGAGGATTGTTACTGGAGCCGAGGCAATGGCTGGGTAATTGCAGCGCTGGCAAAAGTGCTTGCTATTATACCTGAGAACGCGCCACACAGGGCGCAATATGTAAAGGATTTAAAGGCTATGGCAGTGGCTCTAGTTCCTATTCAAAGAGCAGATGGTTTTTGGAATGTAAGCCTTCATGATCCTACCAATTATGGCGAGAAAGAAACCTCGGGAACGGCTTTATTTGTCTATGGTATAGCCTATGGAATAAACAGTGGCATTTTGAAAAAAGAAACATATTTACCTGTTATTCAAAAGGCGTGGAATGCCATAATTAAAGAGAGTCTGCATACCAATGGTTTCTTGGGCTATTTGCAATCCACAGGAAAAGAACCCAAAGATGGGCAACCTTTGTCTTATGACAAGATTCCGGACTTTGAGGATTATGGATTAGGCTGCTTTTTACTGGCAGGGTCAGAAATCTATAAGATGAAATAGCTATAGGGTAAAATACATTTTATAGCGTGAAGAAAAAAAATTAGAATATGTCAGTGGGGGCATATTCTAATTTAAAGAATTATACTTTAATGACGGGCGTTACATTGTTTTGAAGAAAAGCAACTAATTCATCTATTTTTCTGTTTTTATATTTATTTGAAATTGAAACGATATATCCATTTTTGTCCCTGAAATACAGAAAGAAAAAGTCTTTTGTTAGAATTGCCTTTTCTATATAACACCACTTATAAGTAAAGGCTCCAAGAGGGGAATCAATACAGATAAAAGAACTGGTAAATCTGAATTTATACTTATTTACAAAGCCCTCAAATTCCAATAATTTATTGACAACCTGAAATATCGCTCTGCAAGCTGCATTTACAATCAAATATTGAAAAAATAAAAAACACGCAACAACAAAAAAAGTCCTAATAATCCAGTGGGTTAAATCGTTGTCTGAATTAAAAAAATCAAAAAAAACACTTCCAAGCAATAAAGCGCTCAAAACAAACAGAATTCTCTTATGGTATAAACCTTTAAAATACATCTTATTAAGTTTTCGTATTTCTGATAAGTTCAATTCAAACTCTAAGAAAAAATTAGTGTTAGTCATACAATTAGCATTGTGGTATTTTGAAACATTCGCTTTAAAAATTCGCTCTTATTTTACTAAATAAAAACGCCTAGCAAACATCAATCAAAATTACTACTATCCACCACTAACCACATACAAATTAAGCCATTAAAACAATAGAATAAGACTTAAATACCCTAGTAAAACCTTAAGGTTGAAGGCTCCATTTTACTACGGATTATTTTTAAGTCAGTAGCTGAGCTCTTTTTTAATGGGTTATAAAATAAATACAGCTGGGTTTATTGTTCTTAAAGGAAGGCTCGTATTTGATATACCCATATTGGCTAAGTTCACGAATGTGTTTGTGATAGGTCCTAGAGGCAGATATCTTCGCTAGTGGCATAATTTGATAGCTAAAAGCCCTAATTGGATTTGCAAACCCTTGCAAGATGCTATAGCGCAAAAGCGCTGAGAAGATCCCCAAATGAGTACTACTGATACGGTAATCTTTCTCTACTGCTGAGAAAAAAAAAGAAAATGATTTTAAGATCGTATCCTTATCAAAGAGGATTGGAGCGTTTTTGTCTTCTATTACTGGTTTGCTTGGGTAATTCATTTTGATTGTTCTCATGATGCTCAATTTTTTTTTTAGTCTCACCGACCTGTTCATACACAACCTCGATTTGTTTGACATCCTTATAATTTCGGTTGTCCATTTTTTTCATGCTTTCATCATAAATACCTATGGTCTTGAATTGCGGATTAGCCTCTATAAGTAATTTTATTTGTTTGTCTTCTTTTAAAAAAGTAACTTCTTGCAGGTTCCCTCTTTTAAGTGATCGAATAAGATCCTTTTGAAAAGTCTCGTTTTCGAGTTCCTTTATGGGATATTTCCCTAGGGTTTCAAGAAGATCATAACCATAATTTTGATGGTATTGCTTTAATTTAAAACCATTCTCATCCCCTTGTTTGAAGTCTATTAAAAGCCAGGCATTATAAGGCGCACCTTCTTTATTGGTAAGATCTTTATTGACTGCTCTTCCCATCAAAAGGTTGTAGGATTCTTTCATGGTGATATTACTTCCCTTACCCATATAAAAAGTTTGTTCCACGGCATCTGTGATATTCTCTTTTTGAAGTTCGACCTTATAGGAATTAAAAAAGTACATATCGCTATCCTTTGCCTTATTAAAAGTAAGAGTAGCTCTGGCCACACGATCCTCATGATAGGCTTCATGATATAATATAAAGGAGGGCTCTTGTTGTTTCATTTTCTCTTTTAACTCTATTTGCAAAGCTTCTCCAAATCCGGTGTATTTAAGCTGATCGCTTAAGTACTCAAAATTTTTCTCGTTCATGATATTAGATTTTTAAATTAGTATGTGATTATAAATTTTATAGTATTTCCAATTTCATCAGATCACTGTTTTTGATATTTAATTCAAGATGTCTGCCTGCGTTTTTCTCGGTTAGCTCCACGCTAAAGAGTTTCTTCTCTGGAATAGTGAACTTGGGTATTGCAAAAACCAAAGTTATTTCTGAATGATCTTTAATTGTAGAGAGCTCAGAGGAGCAAAAAAGCGGCACTATTTCCAGTTCCTGCATAGCGGTACGTTTTGATTTATTTTGATCTCTGATAAAAAAGCGCAACTGGTCCAGATCATAATTGATTCTTGAATTGTTTGCAAGGCGCACCCTGAAGTACATCATATCGTGGTGTATGAATATACCGTTTACCCTAAGTTCTACAGAAAACTTATTTGCACGAAGTCCAGACACTTTTTTTATTTTAGATAAAGCCAGCTCGGCGTAATGCCTTATCTGTTTCTGATTCTCGTTCTCTGAAGAAAAAAGCGCCTCTGTATCAAAATTCGAAACAAGTTCAGCCTTTAAGTGTAAAGTGGGACACAGCTGGTCAAAATTTAAAATAAAACCGTAGACTTTACCATCTGCGGTAACAACAGTCAGGTTAGTCTGGGCAAAATTCTGCCTGCCTGCTTTTAAAAATAGAATATTCTCCACTCCTTTTGCTTTTTGAACCAAAATCTCAGGGCTTCCTTTATCTACACTTTTAATGGCGTAGGGAAATACAATACTTGTAGTCTTAGAATAACTTAAATTGATATTATTCACCTCACTCTTAAGATCTTGTTGAGCCGATACTGAAATTGCCACTATAGAAATCCCAAAACTTAACCATAATTTACTATTTTTCATCTTCGAATATTTAAGTGTTATTTGGCATTTTTTTCTTTCTGATCATAAAGCAGAACCTGATGACCCGCTTTTAGAACCACCTTAATTAGTTTTACCTTTTTACTCATCAGGGTTTTAGCAGCCTGAACACCTAATGTTGCCGCTTGTCCTGTCCACGAATCATTCAGTCCCTCAATGCCCAGGCCCTGCACAGATCTTTCTGCCGATGCTTTTGCAACATCCCTGTTTATAGCTCCGGGAATAAAAATTCCATCAATTCCATCCATATCATAAACAGAGAGTTCAACAGGAAATATCGAGGTATTAAATTTTATCGTCTTTATCTTAACCTCGAGTCTCTCCCCTTTTAAAGAAGCAATTCCAAAAACAAAACTATTTCTGGGAATAAGGGTTCCATTAATAAAAACATCTGTGGTTAATCTGAGTTTTACCACCGAACCGTTTACAACAAACTGCGTTTGATGCACCACTGCCTCGAGTGTATTTTGCGCCTGGTTATCTAAAGGATCCTCTTCCAAAGAGTAAAAAGAATTAGAGTTTGGGATCCCTGGTCCACTTGTGTTTGTCTGCGCGAGTGAGTAAACTGGCTCTTCTTGTGTTTTTTTGCTCACTGCAAACACTTTCCCTTTTTGGCTTTTTGAAGTTTGTCTTAATTTTTCCTGCACACGCTCGGGATGCTGAATGTCCAGAATATTCTCCAGCATTGCTCCTAGTTGGCGAAGTTCTGGATCCGGCTCAGAGGGCGCATTTATTGACGAGATCATCTCTTGTACCCCTTTTATCTGCTCTAAGGCATCACTTGAAGAATTACTGTATTGAAATTCTCGCATGTCCTTCTCATTGTCTATTTTTTTTACAGGCGCTTGAATTACTTTTTGCAGCGCTTCTAATTTTTGATACATCCTTTGTTCGCTTTCCCCTTTAAGAGAACTCGTATTTAAAGCCGTTCTTGCTTTTGGAAAAATTCTCGGATCAGTTTCTAACTCCCCTGAAACCAACCCAGGATCTTCAGAGAATTCTGACCTTGAATAATTTGGATCTTTTTTAATCTGTTCCTCAAGCTTTAAAGAGTCAATTGTAGCCTTCTCATAATAACTCATTTTATTCAGGTCATCGTCTTGCTTAAATCTCGCATTAGGAAGCGTTACATTAAATCCTCTTTTTTGCTCTGTGGCAATCTCACTTGCGCTGCCTTTCCCCCTACCTAATATCCAGAAGATCATCGTTAGAAATGGTAGTATTATAATTGGCATCACCAGTAGCATTTTGCGGTGTTTGGATTCTTTGGAACTAATTGTTTTGTTTTCCATGTTTACTTTTTAAAATTCGTTTTTAAAATATTTCTCAACACCTAGAAAATGTCTTAATGGCCCGCTCTTTTCTCATGCAGGCTATCAATTCTTTTTTCTTGCTCAGTAGATTTTTTAATACTGTCCAGATAAATCCTAAAGCGCGCTGCGTTTTCAAATTCGGTTTTAGATAACGCGGGTTGATTACTTGTATCAATTGAAGGTTTTATCACAATTAAATGATCAGGAGCAATTCCCGCCCTTCGCTCCTTATGCTCTTTAGACCACAAAGCATTGTATAGAATATAAAGACTTATACCTGCGTAAATCAGCACAAAGAGAATCAGATAAAATACAAGGACTTTCTTTGATAAATTCAGAGTTAATGCGCTCATTTTTTTTGCCCATTTATCCCTTACCAGCACATAATACCTGGGACTTATTGGGACCTGCCTGTTTTTAAATAAAGCGCGCATCATTTTCTGTTTTCCACTCCTAAATCCTTATTCTCAATGGTATTCCATCGTTCAATTAAAAATCCATGCGGGTTATTATCACTTCTTGATACATTTCTAAGGGTGCCCTCAGTGATTAGGTTTCTATTTAAAATACTGGTGGTCCTTATAATATTTTGCTTTGCATAACATTTAAAATCATAAGGATATTGATTGGTATCAATAGTGATGCTGTCAATTGAAATTCTCTGGCTGATATTCCCCGATATAATACCCGAGTAATATCCATTCTCTTTTAAATTATCATACACCCTTTTGGCCGTATCATCGGCCAGATAAAGCGCTTTGGTTATATTGGTTTTAATTACTTTATCATCAGGGTCCAGGGTAAAGAAAAACCCATGAAAAGTTTTCACATGATCCCTGGCCTCCACAGGCACATTATCTTTTCTATCCGAGGAGTACGCCTCCAGCGCTTTGCCATTTACCAAAATATAAACCTTGTCCTGCATAAGGGTGATCGATGTAAAACTTTTGTAAAGCGTATAACAGCATATAATGATGCTGCCCAGAATCACCAGCATAGTAAAACTCCTTACATGGCCAAAGGCTGTGTCTATATTTTTCATTTTGCTAAACATACCTGCTCTTTATTTAAATTATTTTAAATTTCCCTTGAGCTTCTCGCCCATATAACTTTGCTTATCTTGAAAATAGTCAGAGGTGCCCGAAGAGCTGGCCATGCTCTGAGACATTTTCCCCGAAGGATTTCCCATGGAATCCATTATCATTCCAGCTCCAGCGGCTGTTCTTGTTATCACCGAAGAGCTTGAGTTTGTAAAGATGCTAGTCACCCTTTGTCCCAGCGCATCTCCCCCGGCTGCATGCACAATATAGTTGGCCACAGAGGGTACTGTAAAATACCCCACTATACCGATGATCATAAAAATTAAATATCCCATATCGGTCCGGCTAAAAAAGGTATCCCCAGATGTATTGATTTGCACTAAGTCTAGTTTTAGCATCTGCTCTTGGATTTTACCGATGATACTTCCAAAAATATTGGCAACAGGCAGCCATAAATAAACATTGAGATACCTTGCGAGCCATACCGTGAGGGTATGCTGGAATCCATCAAAAACAGAGATTCCAAAAACCAGAGGTCCCAGTATAGAAAGGACAACCAATTGAAAGGTTCTCAGTGTATCGATACAAAGTGAAGAGGCCTCAAAGAGAATTCTCAGCACCTCGCTCAGCCATTCTTTTACAGAATTTCTAAAACTATACGAGGCTTTCTCCATTGCAAATTTCACATCATTGCCGATACTGGCAATTATATTCTCTTTTGCCGGATCAGAATCACTATGGGTATATTTATACCACTCCTTGCGATCACCAGCGCCCCCAACCCCTACATACATTTTCCAGGGGTCACTTTCTTTTACCGCTTTTGCTTTCTCTTTCAAAAGAACTTCAATTGCTTTGTTGGATCCTTGCACCATTGCCCCTGTGGCCATAACAGTGGGTTTCATAACTCCATTAATTAAATAAAGTACGGAAGGGAAAATCATGATGCAAAAACCAATTACAAAGGGCCGGAAAAGCGGGTAAAAATCTATAGGCTCTGCGTTGGCAATATGCCGCCAGACTCTCAGGGCTATATACCAAAGGGTTGCAAATCCGGCTATACCCTGCCCTACTGCAATAAGATTGCTGCAAAGGGGCATCATCTCATCATAGAGTTGTTCCAGTACCCCGTGAAGGCTTTGAATCTCCCCTGCAGCCCCTTGCCCCTTAGTTGAAATAGGCGCAAAGAGCAATACCGCTACAGCCCCCATTGTTTTATTTAGATTTAGCATATCTACAAGAATTAATTTTTAATTTGATAATTGTAACGCACTACCCTTGCATCATTTTGCTCCTTTGCGCGCTGTAATACAAGGACCCCAGAAGAGGCGTTAAAATCCCGGAGAAAAAGCACTTTTTGCTGCATATCCAAATATATTTTATCAATGGCCTCTAATCTTTCATCATCGGACATTCGCAGTGTCTCAGGTGTCAAAATCATCGTGAGCTCATCGAGATTTCTAAAACTCTCCCTGGTGAGATTAAAATATACTTTCTCAAAATAATTAATTTCCTCACGGGTAAAACTGCCGCTTTTATTAAAACGATTAACAGCCGTTTTACTCTCCTTTATAAGCAGTATCTGATAGTTTATAATATCCCCCACCCTCTTATAACTCTTAACCAGAGGACTTACCTGCAAAAGGGCATCAAGGAAAGTTTTATGAAGAGAAAAATTTCCCTTCGATAAGTCTTTAACCACTTTATAGCCACCATTTAAAATATCATAGCCTTTTTTCATATCACTTAAAATCTTTTTGAACTGTGAGAGTTTCTCAATATTTAAAACCAGCTGCTGGATTTCCTCAGACTGCCCGTAAGTTTTAAAAGGCGCGCATACGAGCCAGAACATTACAAAAATGAATGCTATTTTTTTCATGATTTCTCTTTTTACAAGCCCTGTAAAAGCCGACTTTGGTTGACATCATTTTTCTCTCTAGTCCTTGAAAGGGACATAAGGGAGATCTCTTGTGTGAAATTCTCGCAGAACAAATAATCCTCCAGCATCGTTTTATAAAGCCCTTGGATCCGCTCTATTCGTTTACTATCTCTCATTTCAAGTTTATTATCAGTTGAAATAACCAAAACCTCCTGCAGGGTATCATTGCAGTTGTCTATTAAATGTCCAAAAGTTTTCTCTATGTAATCCAGTTCATTCCCATGAAACAAATCATCATGGTGTATATTCTCAAGAGTTTTTTTATGAATCTTTATAATTTTAAGCTGCAGGGAAATAATGCTGGCCACCTTTAGATAAGGTCCCACTTTTGGATTCACTTTTTTAAGGGAGCTAAAATAATCTTCATGAAAATTGAGTTCCCCTTTCTTTACATCCCCTATAAAATTGAGCCCGTTTTTTGCTATAGTATATCCTTTTTTAGCGTAACCAATGTAGGTCTGTAGTGCGGCTATTTGCAGTAGTAGCGTCTTTCTTTGTTTGGCCTGGCCCTGAATATCGTGTGAAAACAATACCATAATGCAGAGTACTAATAAGATCTTTTTCATGTTTTCTATTGCTTTGTGTTTACTTATGGAATTCCGTAAAATTGTTTGACTTTTTGCGCGTCACTACTAGTTTTGGCCCTTTGAAGGCTCATAAGAACATTCTGTTTATTAAATAGCATCAGATCATCATAATTTTCCTCTATCTGATCGGCAGCCTGGTTTATGATCTCGAGTCTTTTCAGATCGCTCATTTGGGTTGTAAAAGATTCGAGAATAAAGAATACCTGATCAATATTTTTCATGCTCTCCTCTAGAATCCCCTCATAAACCTTTTGCATGTATTGCAGTTCTGAGGCGCTAAAATGACTGTCCTGTCTCAATAAATTCCAGGCTCTTTCATACTGGTTGATCAGTCTGGTTTGTTTGCTGGTAATTTCTTTTATGCGCTGATAGTAGGTAATAATGGATTTTACTTTCTGAAGTTCCTCGTAGTACCCCTTGTAGAGATCCTGTTGTTTTTTGGTCCAATTTGAAATCTCATCAAGCTTTAATTTGGAGAGTGTATTCTCAAGCTGTTTCTGCGCGTTTTGAAGCCATATGGTTTTATTTTGCAATCTCTGAATACCAAGATCAATAGCCTTAATTACTTTTTTGGTAACCGCCTTAACAATTTCAAGTATCGGAATAGCAGCATTACTCTCCAAGGGTCTTGCCGCTGTACTGATAAAAAACAAGCACAGTGCGCAAATGATCAATTTTATTCTGCTTTTCATTTTCTGTTTTCATTTAAGTTTTGTTTCTCATATCAAATGCCAGAGCGGCAATGCCTTTTTTGATATCGCCACCATATTTTTGGGCGTACGCGTTCACTTTAACTTTCTCACTTTCTTCTGTTGTGTAGGCCAGGTATTCCTCGAGTGAAACTTCGGTTCTGTACACCTTTGAAAGCATACCTCCTAATGATATAAACACCTCTTTGTACTTCTTATCAGGATCATTGGACTTATTGACAGAGAGCACCAGCGCCTTTTCTTTTTCAGTGAGCCCGAGGAGTTCCTGAATCTGATCAAATTTATTTTGATACTTGCTTTGATCCAGAAGAATCTTGCAGTCGCTGTTATTGATAATGGCCTGTTTGACCACTGGTGAGGAGATAATATCTTCCACTTCCTGGGTTACTACAATTGCTTCTCCGAAGAATTTTCTTACAGTTTTGAATAAATACTTAATATATTCGGCCATCCCTTCCCGGGCAATGGCTTTCCACGCCTCCTCGATCAGGATCATTTTTCGAACTCCTTTAAGCTTTCTCATTTTGCTGATAAAAACTTCCATGATAATAATGGTGACCACCGGGAAAAGTATGGGATGATCTTTTATATTATCGAGTTCAAAAACAATAAACCGCTCTTTTAAAAGATCTAAGTTCTCACTCGCATTCAAAAGGTAATCAAACTCGCCATTTTTATAGTAAGGCCGAAGCACGTAGAGAAAATTATTGACATCAAAGTCTTTCTCCTTTACTTTATCTCCTTCAAGTATGGGGACAAAATCTTCTTTTAAAAATTCGTAAAAAGTGTTGAAACAAGGGAAAATATCCGGATTACTTTCCAGTTTCTCATAATACAATTGCAAAGAATTCGAAAGGGCCACATACTCGCTTCTATTAAATGTCTCATCGTCTTTTTTCCAAAGCGCCAATAACAGCGTTTTAATACTTTCCTTTTTCTCAGTATCCAGACTATCGCCCTCTCCAATATAAAATGGATTGAACCTTATGGGGTTCTTCTCATCATAAGTAAAGTAATAACCTCCTACCATCTCGCACAATCCTTTATAACTGTGCCCTACATCCACAAGGACAATATGTGTACCTTGCTCGTAATAACTCCTTACCATGTGGTTGGTAAAAAAGGACTTGCCACTTCCCGAGGGTCCTAGTATAAATTTATTACGATTGGTACAGATTCCCATTCTCACAGGCTCATCGCTGATATCCACATGAACAGGTTTACCTGTGAGCCTGTCTCCGAGTCTGATTCCCATTGGACTCAGAGAAGACTTGTAGCCGGTCTCCATGTTTAAAAAACATACCGCCTGTTCGGTGAAAGTATCAAAAGTGTCATTCATTGGAAAGTCAGCCGCGTTTCCCGGTATGCCTGCCCAATAAATTTGTGGCGCCCCAACGGTTTCCTGCTTCGCGGCCGCGTCCATTTGTGCAAGGGCTGAAGACACCTTGTTTTTGATCTCTTTTAATTCTTGCACATCTGAGCTCCAGGCCAGGACATTGAAATGCGCCTTAACTGGTACTCTTTGCTGGGATATGGCCTCGTTTAAAAAATCGTTTGTGGCATCTCTAGCTATTAAATTACCCCTGCTGTAAGCCGATAAGGATTGCAGGCGCAGTCTCTTACTTTCGAGTTTTTGAATAGTTTTCTGCCCGTCCTCAATAAAGATGTACTGATTGTAGATGTGATTACACGATAATAATTGTCCGAGTGTTGAGGCAAAGCCTACACTGAATTTTGTCCTGTCAGTTGAGTAGCGGTCATAATTTATCCTGGATCCACAGAGTCCCGGTAAATCGGCCGAGTCCCCCAAAGTAAACAATTGACAATGTTTATCGCCAACTTGTAGTCCTTGGCTGAATTTAATATCCTTATAGACAAATGAAGTTTCACTCTCTGATAAAAAACAATATTTCTCTATAAGTCCAATGCTGCGGCTTTGGCTTTTAAGCTCGTGGTTTTCTAAACGCGTAAGCTTTACAAATCCACTGTCTTCCATGATCCTTTTAAACTGACCGGTACTGTCTATGAAATCCTGAAGCAGCTCCATTTTTAGCGTTTGCTCAGGAGCCAGCGAACTTCTAATTAAATTAGAGAATAAGGAACTTGAGTTTTTTCTTCCTTGAGGTTTCTTAGTAATCATAATATAACAGGAATGATCCAAAAAGGGTCTTTCATTAAAAAACCGCTCACTGCTTCTTTTTAGAAAACTGCTGTCATCGCTTGTGAAATCTGCCTTATAATGTTTCTCTAAAAACCAGTCCTGTTTGTGCAATACACAAAACTTTGGAAGTATTTTAATGGCTTTGATCCAGGATTGATGAAACGTCTCATACTCCTGGTCTGAGAGGGTAAAAATCTCTGGAAGTTCGGCTTTAAAAACCACTGTTATATCTCCTTGTTTAGACAAAATACAATCGTGCTGAACATCCATAATCGGTAAAACATCATCTATCCCTTTTTGCATCACACTTTGATTTACTTACATTAACGCTCTTTGACTATCACTATTTAAAAATTCTTCTGCTGTAGACTTTTATATTCTTTGGAATCTGCTTTTTAGCTATGGCTTTCATCATCCCATACTGGCCATACTTACTGCTCATTTTGTAGATTTTGAAAACCAGTACACTTCCCGCGCCCCCAATAAATACCACACAGAGAATAGAAGGAATTCCAATAAAAAACAGGATTGCAAAAACAATCATAAGTCCCACAACACCCGCGCCCAAATACCAGATGTATTGGGCTTTGAGTCCTTTAAATTCGATGGATTGATTAATCCCTTTATTGATTTGATATACACTGCTGCTCATTTTTCATTATCTTTAGTCTCAAACACCAAAGAAGGATTTTATTACAGTGGCCACGACAACTAAAAACACACAGCTCCCAAACCAAGCTGCGGCTACTTTTCCGGTATCGGGATCTCCGGCATTCCACTTCTGGTACACTTTCACAGCGCCAATAAGCCCCAGTAAAGCTCCTACCGCGTACATGAGTTCTGTACCGGCATCAAAATAACTTCTGACTTTTTGGTTGGCCTCATTAATACCGGCAACACCATCCTGGGCGTAGCCTTTAAAATGAATAAAAACAACTAGCATTACTACCTGAATTGATACTTTTTTTGCCTTTGAAAAACACTTTAAATCTCCTTTACATTTTTTCATCACACATCGTTTTAAAGTTTTGATTTCTTATAAAAAATAAGCGGAGGAATACTCGCCGTTGCAACTCTATTTCCTTGTCACATAAAGCCCTACCACGCCAGAGAGAACAGGGATTATTCCTCCACTATAATATTAAATAGTCTCTTCCCACAAGGCATCAGCCTGGGAAACAGTTAAAAGTAGTTGTGGGTATCTCTGGCAACCCGCGACAATTAAAGTATTCACCTTCTGGCGTAGCGCAGAGATTTTAACAAAGGGATATTCCTTTAACAGCAATTTTAGATAGTTCTGAAACTCTTCCAAAGAGAAGTTTCTCTCTGCGCTCTCAGTAATGGCGCCCTTTATCCGATCAGATAGTTCCTTCGCATCTGCCAGGGTATCAAAAGGCTCACTGCAAGATGAAAATTCCAGATTCTCAGTACTGCTGTCTTTTGAAAGATTAGCGCCAGGCATTTCGTTTCTATTGCTTTTAAAGCTTGTGAGATTTAGGGTTTTCTCACCGTTTAGGATTTCTTTTAGCTCAGGATAGTAAAATCTAAATCCTAAAACCAAATACCAGATAAATAAAAGTACACTAACGGCAATTATATAATTGCTCCATGAAATATTTGTAAACATAGCTTTTTCATTTAATCGTTCAACATCTTTCTTTCTCTCTATGTAAATCATAATAAAAGAGTTATGATTTATTCAACAAGTCAAAGAAACAAATACAACACATGTGCTACAAGTACAACTTTTTGTTGTACCTCATCGTACCCCATTACTTCCGATCTATAGCGAAGCTTTTCTATTGTACGTTTTTTGATATTTGAAAATTCTCTTAATATGTTCTGATTTTTCTAATGATTTTTTCAAGGGTTTTAATCGCAATCTCTTTATCTCTTTCTTCCGCATTATAAGATTTACTGCGAACAGACTGATATGAAAGATCTTTTTTGAAAGGTGTAGAAAGATAAGGTATAATTGTTTTAAAAACTTGGGTCATTGATTTTGCTTTAACAATTCGGGATTCATCTGTAGCCCTAAGAATTAGCCCCATTTGATCGGTCGATAAAACACACTCTATTTTATCATCCACAACACTCATCTTATCTGACACTTTAAGATTACTTTCAAACGAAGTTAATTTAATTTTCCTTTCAAAATAGGCAATTTCATATGCAAACCAATTATCTAATACATATCTAATGTTTTGCCTGCAAGGATCAAACATAACTTTCTCACTAGAATAAAGCTGGTTGAATTCTTTGTAATAGAAAAGAAGATCATTTACATTATTGCCAAAATCTTGAATTTTCACTTTGGCAGAAATACGCTCCAATATTGAATGAATATATTGCGGACTATTAAAGTTTAAAGAGATTAACAGTTCGTCTAAACAGGAAAACAAATCTGATTCTGCTATGCCTACTACAAGTAAATCTATATTTTTTAAAAGTTCTCTTTGATAAAGAATTTGTCTATATGTAGCTTTACATGCTGTTTCACTTTGAATTGAATTTAAAAGTGTCTCAATTATAATTCCAATACTCTTTTTATCAAAACCCATAAAATCTGCCCGTTTTTTTAAGTTGTCTAGTTTTAAGAGGACTTCTTTTCTCGAAACCATTAAATAAGTTACAGGCACTTTTTCATCTAAATTTAAATAATAAGAATAACGATTTTCAACAAAGAATAGCAATTCATCTAAACTGCTTATAACAGTATCTATAATCTTTGAGAACTTACGAACTTTGAACGATTCATTCTTTTGATTCTCTACAATAGTATCTAAAAGAAATATTAATGTGGAATGATATTTTCGAACCAATAACCGTATTTGTCTTTTTCTGCGAAGGGAAAAAATTTCATTTTTAATCTGAACTTGAATCTTCTGCGTTTCATCTATAACATTCTCTGAAATAGATGCTAAATCAGTGTCTGATAATTTGTCAAAATTTGTTTTTTTTGGATTAAATTTCTCAAGTATTAAAGAGTCTAACCATTCTAGAGGATATATTTTACTCATCATTGTGCTGTTTTTAAGTTACAATTACGCAACGAAAACTAACGATTTTTAAAATTTATCGGTAGTATTCGAACGGTATTCTGATGCCGAAAAGGAGCTATGTTTTTTGAAAAATCTACAAAAACGTGAAGCGTCGCTGAATTCTAAATATTCTGCTATTTCAACAATTGACAATTGTGAGTCATCTAATAAATATTTAGCCTCAGTAACAATTTTTTCTACTATCACTTTCTTTGCAGTTTTACCTGTCATTTCCTTTATAATTATAGTTAAGTAATCTGAACTAATAAATAAAGCCCCTGAATAAAAGCTTACATTATGCTGCCTCTTATAATGAATAGATAAAATAGTAAGAAATTGAATTGCAAGGCTTTCTTTTCTGGAGAAGTTTAATGTTACTTGGGAATTGTATTTTGAATAAATCATTTTTAACTCAAAAAGAAACAAGTTAAAACTGATACGCTGAAGTTCATAATCAAAACTACTAAGGGTATGACCTTTGTTTACAAAATAAATTAGTTTATAAATAAGAGACAATACTAAAAACTCTTTTTCTTCAAGAGTAATTTTTACTGAAGCTTTTTTGATAAAAAAATAAAATGAATCTACAAGTTCTCCATGTAACTTATTTTGGAATGCAAAATCAGCAGAAAATGAAATCAAAAAAAGTTGAAGTTTATCTTCTACATCCACTATGGTACAAAATGAATCTTTCGGTATTACAAGTAAATCACGTGCAGATAAATTTGTAATGATTTCCTGCAATTGAATTTTTAATTTTCCTGATTTAATCAAAAGTACCGATAGATTTTTGACTTTAAAAGAGCTTTTTGAAGATGTTTTTACAACATATTTTTTTACAATATAAATATTTAAGCCGGCGATCGGCAAATTTTTTAATTCAGTATTTATTAAATTTTTTAACATGTTTGTCGTAAATCAAATAAATGAGTTTAAAAACTAAGGTTAATTAAAACTTATTTTTAAATAGATTTTCTATTATAATAAGGTATAGTAGATAAAGGTTTAACAAAGAGGTAATAAACAACAAATAAGCAAGTTGCCTAATACTCATTGTCTTCTTTGCCCCGCTTAAAAGGTAGCCAACTATTTCATCATAGCTAAAAAGAGCTATAATGAAATAAAGGCTTACAAGATTAATAGTGATAAGGATTATATGAAAAATGACACGTATTTTCATTTTGAAATGGATCAGAATTACTCTGAGTATGTTTTTAAATAAGTACTTTCAATAATGCTATTATGGAAATAATAGACACTTCATTGCATAAAAAGAAAGGTCTGGAAATCTTACTTCCTACTGAGGTTTCCCAGTCTCGATCTTTACGCTGGGTCTCGGAATAAAGTGAATATCTAGAAATAGAGGTTATAGTTAAAATAGTATCTTTTTCATCTTTTGTTAATACGCCATTCTCGAGAACTACATTTTCATATGATATTATATAAGAATATATAACATCAAATTCATCGTCTCTGTGCAGTATCAAGTTTTGTAAAAAAGAGGTTAGATTACTTTTTACTGAAGTGGCCAATGAACTGCCCTGAACAATATTAATCATGATATTATCAGGATCATCCATAATTGATTGGACAATTTGATCATCGAATACTATTAGATTTTTTGCAGTTTTGCTCGCACTATTGAATTTGCCGGAAATAAATTGAATCTGCTCGGTAATACCAGTAATAGAATTTGGAGCTTTCTTATTCTCACGATACAATATGAGCGCGTTATAATAAAGACTCCCTTTAAAGTCAAAAGGATTGGCTTTATTTTCTGGAACAACAGATATAGTATTTGCTTCTTTTAGGATGTCAATATATTCAGATGGATTACTCTCTGAATCTGTTGAGCACGAAACAATTAAGATTGTGAAAACGATACATAATATATTTTTTTTCATCATTAAGGTTATTAAACATGATAGAGAATTACTTCTCAATTCATTTTACCCGGGTCAGCAGAATTTTTATTCAACACGATGTTGAACGTTTTGCTTTTGAATTCACAGCAAATCTATTCGCTCAAATGATCACTCGCAACCTTATATGTATGGGTTTCCACGATTTAATGTATGGATTTCATGGAAATCCACACCCTATTTACCACCACCAAACCATTATATTTCAATAGTTTACACTATTTTTGAAGCAACCTAATGCAAATATTCCCCCTACTCCTTTTAAATCAATCCCTTTGAATTCATTTTCAAAAGTATTTAACCCCAAAACTACAATGTCATATGAATCAAAATCATCTTCTATTATTGTTTTTATGTACTGTTTTATCTATATCTGCACAGAAACAAAATCGCCTTCTCCCCGACTCTATAACAACTAAGAGTTACGACTACTTAAATGAAAAAATAGATCAATATAAAAAAGACAGTTTAAAAGCTTCGGTCTATATGTACGCATACCTAAACAAAGCTAAAAAAGAGCAAAACTGGAAAGAAATAGTCAACAGTTATCAAAACCTGTTACATCAATCTCCTGACAATCTAAGATTAGTTTATGCTGATAGTATGATTCATTATGCAAAGAAGTCGAATAATGAAGCCATAATTGGATCTGCGTACCTTTCAAAGGGTATCGTTTATTATGGTCAAAAAAAACATAATCTCGCCTTAGATAATTATTTAATTTCTAATAGCTACATTTCTAAAACCAATGATGACTACTTAATTCATAAAGTCAAGTACCACATTGCTCTTATAAAATATTATATTGGTTTTTATGACGAAGCTATTTCATTATTTAAGGAATGTATCACATTCTTTAAAGATGATAATCCACGGGCTTATCTAAACTCTCTTCATTCCCTAGGTCTTTGTTATAATAAAATTGGCAACTATAATCATTGTTCTGAAACAAACACCTTAGGTCTTCTAGAGAGTAAAAGACTAAAGATTCTGGAAATGGAGCCTTATTTTATTCATTCCCAAGGGATCAATGAATTCTTCAAGCTTAATTATGGCCTGGCAATTAAAGATATAGAATCATCACTTGGCGCAATAATAGAAAACAAAGATTTTGCAAATGAATCAATCGGCAATTTTTATATTGGCAAAAGTTATTGGAATCTCCAGAGAAGAGACAATGCTGTTCCTTTCTTTAAAAAAGTAGATCTAAATTTTAATACTAAAGCATACATACGTCCTGACCTTAGAGAAACATACGAGCTATTGATTGATTATTACAAAAGCAAAAATAACCTGGAGAATCAGTTGTATTATATTGATCAACTTCTAAGAGCGGACTCACTGCTTGTTGAAACCAATAAATATTTAATTGGAAAAGTCCATAAAGAATATGACACTAAGGAATTGCTACATGAGAAAAACAGAATAAAAGCTCAGCTCATTCTCGAAATGTATTATGACTATATTTTTATTGGTATTATTTTACTCTTGTTTCTAGTTATACTTTATGGAACATATCGTCACTATAAAAATCAAAAACTTTATAAACAAAGATTTGATGAATTAATGTTAAAAGTAAATGATAAAAATTGGGTCACATCCAAAATAAATACCATCAAACCAAAGATTCTGAGCATTAAACCTGAAGCAATTGCAAACATTCTAAAACAACTACAGAAGTTCGAAGATGATAAACGATTTTTAGAAAAAGACTGGAATTTGATAAAACTCTCCGCAGCCTTTAATTCAAATACTAAGTATCTTTCTAAAATAATATTCCACTATAGAGATAAACGCTTTGTAGAATATGTAAATGACTTAAAGATAGATTACATAATTAATTTATTAAAAGAAGATCGAATAATAAGAAATTATACAAATAAAGCTTTAGGAGAAGAAGCTGGTTTTAGTAGTACTCAAAGGTTTGTGAATGCTTTTAAATCAAAAACCAAAATGCCAACGGCTTTTTTTATTGAGCAGATTAAAAAGGAAGGACTATAAATTTGCACTTTTAAATATAAGGTGTAGAATAATATGAAACATATCCCTTTAAAATTAAATCTATCTAAAGTTGGAAAGAAAGATTTATTATTTTTTATCTAAATATTTATCAATAATTGAAATTCCAAATTCTTTTTCAAAATCAGAGAAAAAAGCTGACAATACAATATTTTCTTTACTACAGATACTAGTTATAGTCGCAAAAGGAATATTATAGCCATCAGGATTTTGAAGTTTAGTTATTGTCGATGTCGCTAAATTACAATCTTTAGCATATTGTCTTTTAGTAACCTCTTTACCGTTTTCATCAACTCTATTTACTATCCAACGTTTAGCAATATAATTACAGATATATTTATTGATAAGAATATTTCTTTGTCTCGCTTCACTTTTATTAGTCATACTCACAATTATCATTTTAGCTTTCAAACAAATTAAAGTAAACAGTATAAAAAAAGTGTTCGCGATCGCGAACAATAAGATATTTTACTTTATATTTGCATATGATCCTCAAAGGATCGTATTTTTGCGACTCTTCAAAAAAATATTGAAGCATTCGCTTTGAATCTCGCACTAGAAAACTGGTAATTTTAAAGAAACGAGATGATAAGTAAGATGCTCACGTCTATTGGCGTGGGCTCGCTTATTGTTTCCAGGTATACCAGTACCTCTAGTGCAGTAAGATGAGTTCCATGCCTTTTTTAAAACTCTCTACTATTCTTTGCAAATTGCTTCGTATAATTTTAAAATTTCGCATTTTTAATGTCGAACTCTTAAATATTCTTGCCTGTGTAATAAAAAACTTCATATGATTATTAGGTCATTACTCAATATAATATAAAAAATGGCCCTCTATATCGTCGCCAAACAACCATAGAGGACCGTAGCTAATCAAATCACTTTAACTAACCAATCCCAATATTATGAATAATTTTTCATTTTACAAGGATGGAAAAGCTCTTTATTGCCTAATTCTTTCTGGTATACTATTGTCTTTTTCATCTTCATTTGCTCGAAATTCAGTACAGCAATTCAAATCCACCTTTCAACAACATCAAATTCAAGGAACTATATCGGATGGCAGTGATCCAATGCCAGGTGTAACTATTTCGATTAAAAGCAAAACCAATTCATCTACTATTTCAGATTATAATGGACAATATAAGCTTTCAACCTTTCCAAATGATACCCTGGTCATATCATATATTGGTTTTAAAACATTAATCGTTCCCATTAACGGGCGTCAAATTGTCGATGTTAAATTGATATATGATACGACTGCTTTGCAGGAAGTTAGAATAAATGCCGGTTATTATTCTGTTAAAGAAAGTGAACGCACTGGAAATATTGCCCGAATTACTTCAAAAGATATCGAAACACAACCTGTGACCAATGTCCTAGCGACTATGCAAGGTCGTATGGCAGGTGTAAATATCATACAAAATACCGGTGTGCCAGGTGGTGGCTTTGACATTAAAATTCGAGGTCAAAACAGTATCCGTGCCGAAGGAAATGCTCCTCTGTATCTTATAGATGGTGTACCCTACGCATCAGAAACTATAGGATACAATCAAACGGCTACTATTTATCCCACAACTACGAGTCCTCTAAACAGTATAAATCCAGACTCTATAGAAAGTATTGAGGTTCTAAAAGATGCCGATGCTACAGCAATTTATGGATCAAGAGGCGCTAACGGTGTTGTTTTGATTACCACTAAAAAGGGTAAAGCGGGGAAAACAACTTTTAGAGTTAATGCCTCAACAGGTACTGGAACTGTAGGCAAGTTTATGAAACTCATGGACACGTCGCAGTATCTAGCCATGCGTAATCAAGCTTTTCAAAATGATGGAATTCCCTTTAACTCGTGGGATTATGATGTAAATGGAACATGGGACCAAAACAGATATACTAACTGGCAGAAGGAATTAATCGGTGGGACTTCGAGCATAAGTGATCTGCAGGCAAGTATTTCGGGGGGATCCGAAAGAACGCAATTTCTAATTAGTAGTAGCTATCATACAGAATCTACTGTATTTCCTGGCGACTTTATATATAAAAAAGGAGGTTCTCAAATTAATTTAAACCACCGTTCAGAAGATAATAAATTTAATTTAACATTCTCGGCAGGTTATAATCTTCAGAACAATGATCAACCCGCCTTTGACTTTACTTTCGATTCGCGATCTCTCCCTCCTAACGCGCCAAAACTTTATACTTCACAAGGAGATTTAAATTGGGAGAATGGAACATGGGATAATCCTTTACGAAACCTTAATGCAAAATTCGAATCGAGTACTAATGATTTGGTGGCCAATTCGGTATTATCTTATGAACTAATATCGGGACTGACAATTAAAGGCAGTTTTGGATACACATCTCTAAACACAACTGAAACCCGTACTGCTCCTTCTTCATTATTTAACCCTATATATAATATCACTAGCGCAAATTCATCTCTATACCTTAACAATACAGGACGATCATCATGGACAATCGAGCCTCAAATCAACTGGGAAAAACAAATAGGACTTGGAAAACTTGAAATTCTCTTTGGATCAACTTTTCAAAGTCAAACAACTTCTAGGCTTTTTCAGATAGGAACAGGATACAGTTCCAATAGTTTAATTTACAACCTTGGATCGGCTAATTATATTAAAGTGTTATTTAATGATGAAACGTTGTATAAATACCAAGCTTTTTTTGGAAGAATCAATTATAACTTCAATCAGCGTTATATTATTAATTTAACAGGAAGGCGTGACGGGTCAAGTCGATTTGGGTCAGGCAATCAATTTGCAAATTTCGCAGCAATTGGAGCAGCATGGTTAATCTCTAATGAAAATTTTATAAAAAACAGCTCTTGGCTTAGTTTTGCAAAAATAAGATCAAGCTACGGCACAACAGGAAATGATCAAATTGGCGACTATCAATTTCTTAATACTTATTCTAACACATCAGGAAAATATGATGGGACAATAGGACTTGAGCCAACCCGACTCTATAATGCTAATTTTGGATGGGAAACCAGTAAAAAACTTGAAGTAGCCCTAGAATTAGGCTTTTTTAAAGACCGGCTCTTCACAACAGCATCCTGGTATCAAAATCGTTCATCTAACCAGCTAGTTGGTGTTCCATTGCCCGGAACAACAGGTTTTACAGTTTTGCAATCCAATCTCGATGCCACTATTCAAAATAGAGGTCTGGAGCTGACTCTTAGAGCCAACAATTTCAGTCGAGAAAATTTCACTTGGTCAACAAATCTTAATCTAACATTCGCCAGAAATAAATTACTTAGTTTCCCGGGATTAGAAAGTTCTACATATAACCAACAATACAGAATAGGTCAACCTTTAAATATTGAAATTTTATATCAATACAAAGGCATCAATCCACAAACAGGTATCTATGAATTTGAAGACATCAACAAGGATGGTAAAATAACATTTCCCGAAGATCGGCAGAAAACAGCTGATCTTACCCCTAAATATTACGGTGGTATCCAAAATCAATTGCGTTACAAACGATGGAATCTTGACTTTTTATTTCAATTTGTAAAACAGAAAAATCACATATACCCAATGGGATTTGCAGGACAAATGTCCAACCAGCCTAAAGTAAAAATGGATAGCTGGCAAGTACCCACAGACATTGCGGAATATCAAATTTATACAACAGGATACAACAGTGATGTTGTAACGGCCGAATATTTATACAACAGAAGTGATGCCTCTATCACTGACGCTTCTTATATACGCTTAAAAAACATCTCACTTTCCTATCAACTTCCTTTGAATTTAAATGCTATACAATGCAAAATTACACTTCAAAGTCAAAACACATTGACTTTTACCAAATATAAGGATGGTGATCCTGAGTTTACCTCCGCGGGATACTTACCTCCTCTTAGAGTAATAACAGCAGGTGTTCAATTAACCTTTTAAATCAATTATCATGAAAACATCATATTTTAATGGCAAACAATTTATTTTAATCGCAGTTCTACAATTACTAATAAATTCCTGCGATTCCTTCGTAGAGGTTGACCTTCCTAAATCACAACTTAATAATGTTAGTGTTTTTGAAGATTATGCTACAGCAAATGCAGCACTCACAGATGTATATTCAAAAATTAGAGATAAAGGAATGCTTACCGGCATTGACACAGGATTATCCAATGAACTGGGAAATTACACTGACGAAATAATACCTTTTGGAACACCTTCAAATTCTAGCTTTAACTTTTATAATACTAATTTATTGGCAGATAATCCTGAAATTACAGAATATTGGAATGCTACCTATAATCAAATATATGCCTTAAATGCAGTGATAGAAGGTCTTGAAGCAAGTACAATACTATCCGAAAAAAATAAAACACAATTACTGGGTGAAGCGCTATTTGTTCGCGGGTTATTGCACTTTTACTTGGTGAATATTTTTGGTGACATCCCTTATATTAAAATAACGGATTATAATAAAAATAAAATTGTAAGCAGACTGCCAACAGCGCTAGTTTATCAGAATATTGTGAGTGATTTGGAAAGCTCAATTTCATTATTGCCTTACAATTATAGTTCTTCTGAAAGAATTCGTCCGAGTAAAAATGTAGCTAATGCTTTTTTATCCCGAGTGTATTTATATATGAAATCATACGTAGAAGCCTCTAATAGTGCTTCTTCTATCATAAATCAATCAGAATTATTTGAATTGGAACAAAATACGGATAAAGTCTTTTTATTAAATTCAAAAGAAACAATATGGCAGCTACAATCATCTGAACCTGGACAAAATACCTTAGAGGCGATAACATTTATATTCGAATCCGGACCACCTCTTATGTTGGCTTTGAATACTAATTTAGTTCAATCTTTCTCAACAACTGATTTAAGAAAATCTAGTTGGATAAAGACTATAAGTGATGGGACATCCACTTGGTACCATGCCTACAAATACAAAGAACAAAACTTCACTTCAGTTTCCAAAGAATATTCCATCATACTGCGCCTGGCAGAGCAATATCTTATAAGGGCTGAAGCAAGAGCGCATCAAGGGGATTTAATTGGTGCAAAAGAAGATTTAAATACAATTAGGCGCCGTGCAGGACTAGAAGACTCTTCTGCAACTACGCAGCTAGAAATATTGGATGCTATACTGCAAGAAAGAAGATGGGAACTCTTTACAGAACATGGACATCGTTTTTTTGATCTGAAGCGATTTAACAAAATTGATTCGGTCATATCGGCTATAAAACCAGGATGGAATACAAATGATGCTTTGTTACCAATCCCTCAAAATGAAATAAGCACCAATCCAAATCTTCGACCTCAAAATCCAGGATATTAAATTTAGAGAATTATGTCAAAGAGCCACAATACAAAGGAGATTTTTAGTCAACTGACAAATTTCATCTCCATCAAAACAGTTTTATTTTTATTTTTTATTTTGCCATTAGTAACCTGTTCCTTATGGGGACAGGTGGTGCAAAAAAAAGATCTTACACCTGAGCAGTATTCTCAATGGGGAATCATGAGTCTTGAAAAAGTTTCTCCTAATAACCAATGGGTAAGCTACAACATAAGTTATGATAATATTATAGATACCCTTTTTGTTCGTGAAGTAAACAACCATAAAACCTATAATTATTCTTCTGTGCAACTCTCCACATTTACAAAACACAATGCATTTGTTTGCTTAAATAAAGAGGGGTTACAAATTCTAGATTTAACAACCGGAAAAAAGGAACTTATAAAATACGTTCATGAATTTGCCTACTCTTCTCTTACTGATAATTTAATTTTTATTATAAATTCCATAAACGATCATAATAAACTAATCATCAGAACTCCTGGTGGAAAAATAGTAAAACAAATCAATGAAATTAATTCTTATTCATTAAGTCCCGATAATAACCATTTGGTTTATAGCGCTTCGTCTCAGCGCTCTTCTAGTGTAAAATTACTAGCTTTAAAAAATGTAAATGAACAAAAATCGATTACACCAAATATAAACTATAATTCTCAAGGCTTTACCTGGCAAAAAGAAGGTAAATCCCTTGCCTTTATAGCCAAATCAAATGAGACGCTCAAAACCTCATTATTCTATTATACATTGCAAGATCAAAAATTATATGAATTAAACCCTGATAAAAATTCCAATTTTCCAAAAGATAGCTTTATTTCTAATGAAGACTCATCTAATTTGACAATATCAGATGACATGCAAAGAGTTTTTTTTAATGTGAAATCTAAAACTTCAACTGACAATTTTAAAGAAACCTCAACGGTAGAGATATGGAGTACAAATGATAAATTACTCTTCCCTGAACAAGTAAAAAATGGCGAGCCCGACACGAGCCCGAAGGTTGATATGTGGATACCAGCGTCGGGAGCTATAATTCAAATCACAACAAATGAATTTCCAAACTTAATTCTTTCAGGTGATCAGCAATATGCTTTTTTATCCAATCCTCTAGCATATGAACCTCAAATTGAAAATAGGGATGGTCCAAGGGATATCTATATTATGAACCTTGCCACATTCACAAAAAAACTTTTTCTAACTAAACATAATGCTAGTTTTTTACAAATAATACCTTCTCCAAAAGGTCAATACATTTCTTATTTTCAAGATAGAGATTGGTGGGTTTATGATATCACAGCTAATACGCATTCAAATATTACAAGCAAAATAAAAACTGAATTTAGAGGAATAGATACTGCATTTTTATCCATAACAATGTCAGAGATTGCTGGGTGGACCAATGATGACAAAGAAATCCTCTTGTATGATAAATATGATTTATGGGCTATTAAAGCAGATGGAAGTTCTTTTAAAAGATTAACCAGAGGACGCGAGTCACAAATAACATACAGAATTGCAAATATTCCCAATAGAGCTGCTATAACTGGTATTTTCGATGGCCTTACTGTTTATAATTTTGATATAAAAAAAGAACTTTTATTACATGGGCAGGGTGATGATGGAAAAACGGGTTATTTTAAATGGTCCCCTAATTTAGGCGCTCAAACTATTATCTATGATGATAAATTGATTGATCAGCTTGTTTATACTTCCAAAAAGCAAAATTGGTTTTATAAAGAACAAAAGTTTAACCTTTCTCCTCAAATAATGATAAAGAATAAGCAGTTACAACCTACTGCTGTGTTTCAAAGCAATCCTCAGCAAAAAAAGTTTCATTGGGGAAGATCAGAATTAATAGAATATCAAAATTCTATTGGAAAAACAATGAAAAGTATACTGTATTATCCCGCAAATTTTGATCCTAAAAAACAATATCCTATGATAGTGAATATTTACCAAATACAGTCCAAATACCTTCATAAATATAAATACCCCACTTCCTACACGGAAGATGGTTTTAATGAAATTCTCTGGACAACCCAGGGCTACTTTGTATTGCTTCCTGATATTACTTTAGAATATCAAAATCCAGGTTTTTCAGCCCTTGATTGTGTTACTGCTGCAACCAAAAAAGTACTTACCAAAGGAATTATAAATCCTTACAAAATCGGAATCATGGGACATTCCTTGGGAGGATATGAGGTCTCATTTATAAGTTCTCAAACAAATCTATTTACAACTGCAATTGCTGGAGGGGCAATTACCGATCTTTACAGTTATTATTTTACCTTAGGTAGAGACCTAGCCAAAGGAAATATGTGGCGCTTTACAGGTGGACAATGGGACATAAAGCAAACGCCTTTTGAAATACCTGAGGTGTATTATAAAAACTCTCCTATTTCTCATGCAGACAAGATTAATATACCGCTCCTCTTATGGACAGGCAAGAATGACGGAAATGTAGATCCACATCAAACTATGGAACTTTACTTGGCTCTTCGTACACTGCGTAAAAAAAGTATAATGTTGATATATCCAGATGAAGGCCATTCTATTATGAAACCGGCTAATCAAAAAGATTTTACCGATCGTGTTCAAGCTTGGTTTGCTTATTTTTTAAAAGATGACGAGTCGGCAAAATGGGTAACCGAAGGACTAAAATAATAACTATGCATAACAAAAAGCAATGCAGTTCCATAATTGGAACTGCACCGCCTTAATCAGATCGTCAAACTTTTAGTTTGCAGGTCGATAAAGTAATTCAGTACAATTGGATTCCGGCGTAGGTTTACCAAAAGCCTGAGGTCCCGTGTCGCCATTAAGACGACAAACAGGTCCTTGCTGTGTATCACAATTTACCCTGATATTACAAATTCCTTGTGGATTACGAACATATCCATACTTGGGTAGGGGGTTCGTAGAGCTACTTTGCATTGAAGTTGTTACAAAAGCTCCCGCAATTCCAAAGGCGACAACTGCAAAAGGCATCACATTTTTTAAAAATAACGTTTTCATAATAATAAATATTAAATTAAACCATGATCTACTTTTTTCTACAGGTGTTCGATCTTTTTCCTGATACTGGCCAGTATATTTTGAGTATCATTTCGTATTTTATTTTATGACACTCATTTCTTTTTTTATTCTTGCTTCTAGGCTATAAACAGACACCTTATCATCTATCAAAGCATACAAGTGAGTACTAGTCACTATAAAGGACCTAAGTTTTTTATCCTTGATTCCATAGATAGCAAAACTCAATAAATAGCTGTTTTTTTCCAGATTATAAACATCAATTATAAAAGCTTGTTGCCATAATTTTTTGTCTTCAAAACGTCCTGGTATTTTTGAATGTACAAACAATAGGTTATGAGATTCTGCAATATGTGCATTAACTATTAGTGGAGGAGCAGCCATTTTTCTCTCAGTACTGTCTTTCAGATACGCAACTTTAATTTTAGCATGTGATATTGTATCAATTGTGTGGCCACGATAAGAAACTTTTAAATTATTATCGGCAACGATAAATTCATTTCTGTAATAGTGTACATAAATCATTTGTTTCAATTTCTGGCTATATATAAGCATACCATCAGTATCAAACACACCATCAATTTGCTGGCGTAGAAGTGTATTGTTATATGTGATTTTTGGAGACTTATCAAATTTGTAAATACCTAAAATATGTGACGCCTTTCTACCGCTATTAGACCTAAATACAACAGTAGAACTGTCTATTGGCTCACCCTCTGAAAAATATGGAATTCCTTTTAACTCTTTTGTTATTTTCCAATCCGACGTTTTCCCTCTAAAAATACAAGGAGCAGTCCCGTCGATTAAATAAAAATAAGATCCTCTTACCAAGATTTGGACCCTTTTAAAAGGAATCTCTTTCGGCTCTAAAAATATTTTAAATACTTTTTTATTATTAAAATTTCTATCAAATGATTCGATGTGTAAAGGATCTGTATAATTTCCGAGATAGATACGATGACCATCATAACCTGCAAAATAATAAGAATTGAATTTTAAATCAATAGTTTTTTGTAACAGAATAGGATGCTGAGGATAACGCCTGATAAATGGATTTTCATGCTGCATAATTTGCTCAGAGGATAAAAACAAAAGGACTATTACCAATATACTACAGGTCATTGAAATAAGGATAGCCTTTATTTCTTCAGAAGGTGGGCAAAAGAATTTACGCCCCATATTAATATTGTTCTTCAGAAGTAGTGCAGACACTCCCAGGAGTACAAAAACAATATTGAAAACTAGATGCACATTCCAGCTCATATCTTCAAGTATCCCACCACAGGAACAAGGTACAAATGAACTAAAATGCAAAACTATAAAAATATAAGCTGTAAACATTGTCATTATACATATACAAGCAAATAAACCTATCTTTCTGAGCTTGTGGATAATTAGTAAAATAACTATCATCAATTCAGTCAAAGGTACTAGCCAAGAGATCCACGAAGCGAAAGCACTTAATAAAGGAGATTGTCCCAGCTGGACTTGAAAGTTTTCAAAATCTAGTAACTTGCTTATTGAAGCGTAAACAAATAGAAGAATATATAAAAGACAAACTACTTCTGTAAATACACTTTTGAAATTGACTTGAAATTTCATAATCATGAAGTTTATAATTTTACACTTTACTTGCTTACAAAAGCAAATGGAAAAAGAGCATGTACAAATGTAAAAGTGTTATTTTAAAAATATGATGTCAAAAACCAGTCAAAAGTTTGCAAAAACCAGTCAATTTATAAATTGATTTAACACAAAAACAAACTTTCGATAAAATATAACAACTTTAATTTTTATTTTCTTACTCATAAAAAAACAGTTATTTATACGGTAGCTATATCTTTTTTAAAGAATTATTTTGCAACTTACTAATTAGAAAGATTGTGGAAAATCGCAAAATAAAAGAAAAGCGGTTACGTAAGGTTAATTCTAAAGATAGAACCTCGACATAATCCCAAATATTTTTTTTTAAACTGACTTTTAATAAGTCTTCAAGGATTATAAAAATCTCGAAGACCACCTCGTTCCTGTGGTCTGGCAAGATGAACGGTTGTTAAACAACCGCCTATCTTGCCACCTATTACCTCGGAACTCGGTGGTGGAGACACTAAAAGAAAAAGAGTTTGAAAATAATGAAAATGAAAGATGATGAAAAGAGAAAATTCAAACAGAACACGAATTGTAGGACTGCGATTCACTCCCATGGAGTATGCCGAACTGGAAAAAAGATTTAGAGCAAGTACCTGCCGAAAATTAAGTGACCATATAAGAAGGCACTTATTTAACAAACCTATTGTAACAACTTACCGCAATGCTTCTTTTGATGATTATATAGAAGAAACAATAACTCTCAACAGTGAGCTTAATTCAATAGGAAATAACATCAACCAGATTGCTAAAAAGATGAATTCTTTTAAGACTATATCGGAATTTAAAACACAGGTATTCTGGTTTGAAGTAGATAAAAAGAAGCTATTAGAAAAAATAGAGGAAATTAAAATACACTCTCAAAAACTCTCAGAGCAATGGTTGCAATTATAAAAACCAGTAATTCAGTACAGCGAATTTTAAACTACAATGAGATAAAAGGAAAAGAAGGAAAAGCAGAATGTATAAGTGCTATTAACTTTCCTCTGGAACTCGACAGGCTTAATTTTACTTTAAAACTCAACCGCTTTAGAAAACAGGCTTCGCTTAACGAAAACGTTAAGCGAAACGCTGTACATATATCATTAAATTTTGATCCTTCTGAAAACCATTCTAAAGAAAAACTCAATGAAATTGCAAAAGTTTACATGGATAAAATCGGATTTGGAAAACAACCTTATCTGATTTATCAGCATTATGATGCAGGACATCCCCATTTGCATGTGATTACAAATAATATTCAAAGAGACGGAAAAAGGATTGATCTTCATTTGTTGGGAATTAGAAAGTCAGAACCTGCAAGAAAAGAAATCGAAGAGGTTTTTAGACTTGTAAAAGCGGAGGACAGAAAAACAAGAGAACAATTTTCTTTACAACTAATTGCAACCCAGAAAATAGAATATGGAAAAGCAGAGTCCAAAAAAGCAATCAATGGAGTTTTAAACAAAGTTTTATTTGAATATAAATATTCAAGCCTTCCAGAGCTGAATGCCGTATTAAACCAGTATAATGTTCATGCTGACAGAGGAACTGAAGATTCTAGAGTATTTAAAAATAACGGTTTGCTTTACAAAATAATTGATAAAAATTCCAAACCAGTTGGAGTGCCAATCAAGGCAAGTGATTTTTACAGTAAGCCAACATTAAAATTTTTGGAAGAAAAATTTAAGATTAATGAGATAAAAAAACAATCACAAAAAAGTCATGTAAAAAATGCCGTAAGAATGGCTTTCTTTAATAAAAAAATAATATCTCCTGAAAAATTAGCAGACTGCTTGGCAAACCAAGGCATTAATATGGTTTTAAGAAAAAGCAAAGATGGACAGTTATATGGAATAACTTATGTTGATCATAAAACTCAATGTGTCTTTAATGGAAGTAGCTTGGGGAAAGATTTTAGCGCAAAAGGAATTTTGGAACGCTGTAAACAAAGTATTTCCTATAATGGAAAACATCAAAATATATCAAGCTCACTTTCTCCAGAAAATACCCAAAATTTAGCGTCTAATGAGTATTTAAAAACGAAACCAATTGAATTATTAATGCGTACCGAAAATTATAATGATTATGTGCCTAAACATCTAAAACAAAAGAAAAAGAGAAAGTTAAGAAGAGGAATATGAAAAATTTAATTTTTAAACATATCGTTTTTTTGCCAACCGATCCAAAAAATAAAAAGATTCCACAAAATAAATTTAATCATTAAAAAACATATCAATAAAATTAAGGAATTTATTTAAAACCGTCTCTCCTATTTTTGCTCGTTGCATAATTGAGGGTTGATTCTCTAATACTTCGATTACTTCTTGTTTGGTCGGAATTCGTTGGGTGAATAAATAATCTTCTGTTAATTTTTTTAGTTTGTCTGCATTTATCCTTTCATCTAATACAAACTTATCAAATGCTTTTTGCTGCTCTTCAATCATAAATGAAGCATACCCTTCCTCAATTGATGCATCTTCAAGCAATGGTAAGTTTTCTTCGACGAAACGTTCTATTAATTCGCGTTTGCTTCGTAGTTTGACATCGCCTGCTACTATATCTAATATTTCTTTTTGTTTGCGTTCTTTTTCCTCTGGGTTTGTTGCTTGTAATTTAGCTAATAATCCTAAAATATAGGTTACCGTAATATCATCCCGATGAATCAATTCTAATTCAAAATCAACTTCGTTTAGTATGGAGGCTTTTTCTTTTTTACCTTTATCGGACAACTCCAAATATTTGGATTTATAATTGTCAAATTCTTGTTGGTCTAAAATAATATCATCAAAATTAAAATCGACAAAAGATGCAATTATATTTTTTAATCTAATGATTTCACGAAATGCTTTTACAAATTCTAATTCTTCACCTTCGGTATATAAGTCGTCAACGGATTCATAAGTTGGTGCAATTGCTATTAAATTATCGTAGGCTTCATTAATTTCTTTGATGTAACTTTCATAGGGTTTTAAGATGATAATTTCTTTTGCTTTTTTATCTGAAAATAAAGCAATAGCATCATCAGTGGCTTTTTTAAGATTTCTGAATACTACAATATTTCCTTGTGACTTTTTATCTCCAAGTATTCTGTTTGTTCTTGAATAGGCTTGAATTAAACCGTGGTATTTTAGATTTTTATCTACAAATAAGGTGTTCAACGATTTACTATCAAATCCTGTTAAAAACATATTGACTACAAATAAAATATCTATTTGCTTGGCACGTACTCTTTGTGCAATGTCTTTATAGTAATTATAAAAAGATTGACTGTCTTTTGTTGTCCAATTGGATTTAAAGGTTTTATTATATTCTTCAATATAGCTTTCAAGTTTGTCTCTTTTATGGTAAGCATTATAAACTTCTTGTCGCTCGGCTACCTCATTAAAGTCTCTTTCATCATAATCATCAGTATCGCTAATCATTTCATCATTGGCACCAAAACTAAAAATTGTTGCAATATTCAGATTGTGTTTTCCTTCTTGTTTTAATTTCAGAAACAAATCGTAATATTTAATCAACATTTCTACGCTACTCACACAAAACATAGCTGTAAAGGCTTTGTTTTGTGTTTTAATTGGATGCTGTTGAATTATGTAATTGGTTATTTTTTCAATACGATCTTTACTTTCTATTAATTCCTGGATATCAATTGCTTCTACATCAATATCTATTTCGTTTTGAGAATTTTCACGTTCTTTGTACTTTCCCACATATTCTACAGAAAAACGTAATACGTTTTCATCTTTAATAGCGTCGGTAATAACATAACTATGCAGTTGCTCTCCGAATAAGCTAGCTGTTGTTTGGTTTTGCTTGTTTTTAGACAAAGCATTTTCGACAAAAATAGGTGTGCCTGTAAAACCAAACATTTGATAATTTTCGAAATATTGGGTTATTTTTTTATGTGTATCACCAAATTGAGAACGGTGGCATTCGTCAAAAATAAAGACAATTTTTTTATGTTTTAAATCGTCCATTGTTTTAAGATGGTGTTCTCGTGTTATGGCATTGTACAACTTTTGAATGGTTGTAACAATCAATTTGCTATTTGCGTCCTTGAACTGCCGAACCAAATTGGTAGTATTATTGGTTGGATCAATACAATCGGGTTTGAAGGCGTTGAATTCTTTAGCTGTTTGATAATCTAAATCTTGTCTGTCTACACAAAAAACTACTTTATCTACTTTGGGTAATTGGGATAATATTTGACTTGCTTTGAACGAAGTTAATGTTTTACCTGAACCTGTTGTATGCCAAATATAACCGTTATGATTACTGTTTTTTACTTTGTCAATAATGCGTTCTACGGCATTGAATTGATAGGGACGCAATACCATAAGCATTTTATCAGAATCGTGTAATACGGTGTATTTAGTTATCATTTTTGACAAATGACATTTCTCTAGAAACGTATTAGCAAAATCTTCGAGTTTAGAAATACGTTTGTTGTTTTCGTCTGTCCAATAAAAAGTTTGCTTAAAGTCAGGTTTTTTATTCCCGAAATTGCTAAAGTATTTGGTATTGACACCATTACTGATGACAAATAATTGTACATAATTAAATAAACCTGTCTTGGCTGAAAAGGAATGTTTTTGATAGCGAGTGATTTGATTGTAGGCTTCTTTTAATTCCAAGCCTGTTTTCTTTAATTCGATTTGAACCAAGGGCAATCCATTAATTAAAATAGTTACATCGTAGCGGTTTTTATAAGTGCCTTCAACCGTTATTTGATTGGTAACTTGGTATTCATTTTGACACCAAAAATCCATATTCAAGAACTCAACATAAACCAATTCGTTGGATTCGTTTTTGAAAGCAAACTTATCTCGAAGCAATAAAGCCTTGTCAAAAACATTATTAGATTTGGTTAAATGATTCAGTATTTGCTTAAAATCACTATCAGAAAACTTTTTTTTATTGTGCTTTTCTAATTGCTTTTTAAGATTAATCAATAAATCATCCTCGTCTTTAATGATTACTTTATCATAACCATTTGAAGCTAATTGATTTACTAAATTTTGTTCTAAAATTAATTCTGATTGTGATGTCATTTATAAAAAATATTAATACTTCGTTAATATATTTGAAACTATGGCTTTATCTTTTTTTAAATAAACATTTGTTGTAATAATCCTTTTTTATACTCTTGTGTGTCTTCTATTTGAGTGGCAATTAATTCTATTTTTTCATCAATTGAGGATAGAAAATTAGCAATTTTGGTTTGTTCTTTTAAACAAGGAATTGGAATATTGAAACCTTTAACAGTTTGCGCATTTAAATTACCTTGTGTTCCTGTGGTAATATATTCTGCAAGATGCTTTTGAAAATATTGTAAAAAATAATATACAAAGTCAGTAAAAATATTCTCTTTTAAAATTAAATTTAAAACTGCTTGTGATGTAGCTAATGGAATTTTATTAATTGCCGCAAAACCAACAGAAGCATACATTGAATAGATAATTGAATTAGCTGGTACTAACCAAGATGATGAATTTTTTAAGCCCATTTCTGAAATACTATTTGAAGTATATTCAATATATTTCCCTTGTTTTGTCATATCACTAATAGATAAAAAAGGAATATCTCCATCATAATAATCTTTATTTGATGATTTTGGTGTTCCTCCACTTTGAATTTTGACACAAATATCAGCTATAGTACTTTCTGCCCAATCTTCAAAAGCATTTCCATTATCATCTTTAAATCTTAATTCTTGATTGAATATTTGTTGCATTATGCTTTTTTTGTAGTCTTTTAAAAGTGATTTTTTTTCTTTTAAAAGGTTTAATTTTTCATCTACTGCTGAAAGGAAATTGGCAATTTTGGTTTGTTCTTCTATTGATGGAATTATTAATTTAGAATTATCAAATTCTTTTTGGCCTAAAGTTTTGTTTCTTCCAGCCCCACCTGGAGAGGCAGATTCAAGTAAAAATTTGCCTTTTTGTGATGTAAAGAAATAATTTAAAAAATTAACATCTGATTTATTATCAAAAGGTAAATACATAGGAAATCGGTGTGAAGCAATTAACCCAATTTCATTTTTTGTCGTTATAGAAACTGCCTGTTCCCAAGCAAAAACTATATTTATTATAAGTGCATTTTCTATAATCCAAAACACCCTTTTGTTTCCTAATACTATACCACTAACAAGTTCTTTATGAAATATTCCTTTACAATGTGATCGTATTCCAATCTGTTTATAATCTTTCGTCAATTCAACTTTTACTGGCTTAACATATCTTTGGATGATATGTTTTATTTTAACTTCTTCCCAATTCTTTCTGAAATATGGGAACCTTATTTTTGGTTCTGATAATTTCATTTAAAAAGGGGTTTTAATTTTTAACTCATTACAAAAAGAAGTAATAGTTTTGTCAATCTTTTGCATTTTATTATCAACTAATTGCAATTGATTCGCAATAACTTCAATGTTGATTTCAATTGCTTCTTCAAAAGTATTTATGTATTTTGGAATATTTAAATTATAATCGTTTGCTTTTACTTCTTCAAGTGTAACAATATTGGAGTATTTATCAATTACTAAACGGTTTTGATAAGTTGAAATAATTTTATCAATGTCTTCTCCTCGTAAAATGTTTTGATTTTTAGCTTTTTCAAAATCGTTACTGGCATCAATAAATAATATATTTTCTGGTGTTTCTTTACATTTCTTTAAAACCAAGATGCAAGTAGGAATACTTGTACCGTAAAACAAATTAGACGGCAAGCCAATTATTGCATCTATGTAATTTCGGTCTTCAATAAGGAATTTACGAATGTGACCTTCCGCAGCACCACGAAATAAAACACCGTGAGGTGCAATACAAGCCATAATACCGTTATCGTCTAACTGATGCACCATATGCTGAATAAAAGCAAAGTCAGCTTTTGTTCCTGGTGCTAGTCTTCCGTATTGTGAAAAACGATCATCATTTGAAAACAAAGGATTGGCAGACCATTTCGCAGAAAAAGGAGGATTGGCTACAATAGCATCAAATTTAAAATCTAAATGTTGTGGTTTTTCAAGTGTATCTTCATTTTTAATATCGAATTTATGATAATTGACATCGTGCAAAATCATATTCATTCGCGCCAAGTTGTAGGTTGTACGGTTTTGTTCTTGTCCATAAAAATGTCCTACTTCGTCTACTTCTCTGGCTACACGAAGCAATAAAGAACCCGAACCACAAGTAGGATCATAAACTGATTTTAATTTGCTTTTGCGAGTGGTTACAATTTTTGCCAAGATAGAAGACACTTGTTGTGGAGTGTAGAATTCACCTGCTTTTTGTCCTGCGCCTGCGGCAAATTGTCCAATTAAATATTCGTAAGCATCGCCTAGAACATCACCATCGGTATTGTCTAAATCAAAATCGATTTCGTCTAAAGCTGTCAGAATTTTTACAATTACATCGTTTCGGTCTTTGGTTGTTCTACCAATTTTAGTTGAGTTTAAATCAATATCATAGAATAAATTATCAAAGTCGTCTTGGCTCTCTGAACCCATTGTACTTTTTTCGATAGAATTCAAAACATTGGCTAAATCTTCGAGAATAAAAGTACTTTGAATTTGCTCTTCATCGTCTTGATTGATGATTTTTGCATTTCCTTTTTTAGCAATGTTAGTGAACAATTCAGAAGGTTTTAAGAAATACCCCAAGGCATCAACTGTGGCTTCTTTTAGCGCTTCTAAAATTGTTTTTCCATCGGTGCTGTTTTCGTCTATTTCATTAAAAACAATACCGTCAGGTTTTAGAAAATCATTGGCTTTTTTTTCTAGTTTTTCTGAAAGGTATTTGTAAAATATAAAACCAAGAATATAATCTTGAAATTGATTGGCTGATATTTTACCTCTTAATATATTGGCTATTGCCCATAATTGTGATTGTAGAAGTTTCTTTTGTTCGTCTGACATTGTAGAATTAACTGATTGTTGAGATGAATTATTTTAATTCATATAAATGGCTAAAGTAGTTATAAACTTATATAGTGTAAAAACATATTTCCCTATTTTTTGATAAAAAAACCTGTTATAGTTAAATCAAAGATTATGAAAAAAAAGATTTTAAAAGCCTAATTTCAAACTTATGCTTAAAAAGTATTTTAAATTTAGAAAAAACAGTACAAATACGTGTTGTCTACTGTCAATTAATAACTAGACTTGTAAGTACTTTACTTTACGTTACGGTTTTCCGTATAAACGATAATAAATAAATAGCAATATTTGCTAATTCTGCTAAACTAATGTCCATTGTATGTTCACCAGCTATGTATTTAATCCAACTCATGTTAATGAATTGTTAGCTTACGCCTGGGTAAGCCCAGAAATATTACAAATGATTAATGAAAGAGAAAAAAATATGTAAAAGAATAAGGTTTATTTATAAAAAGTATTTACAGTTTAGAGATAGGTAGTATAGTAAATAAAATATGAAAAAAGAATTGACAAGAGAACAAATGATATTATTAATAGCTTATGATTATGGGTGTAGTGCAGATATAACAAGTAAATTAAAAACTGAAATATTAAAAGAAGTTTGTAATTCCAGCCAGCCTTTTGTATACTTGAGTAATTTGCTTAAGTTTGGAAAAGCAGATATTTATTTGGACAATTAAATTAACCCAAAACCTCAAAAGAACTAAGCGCATAAATTAAAAAAGATCCAACATCAAGGTTTTTTAAGGATGAGCAGAATTCCGACGTTTGATTATTTCATATTGGCATTTAGCAGTCTACAAGGGATTAGAGATTTTTAGTTGATTGTGGCAATAATTAAGACATAAAAAAGTGGTTGAAATATTTTTGATGCTGTTATAATTGGGAAACAGGAAATTCAGTAATTCGTAATTAGTTATTAAATAACGTAAATTTTAAATAGTGAGAATAATTAGAGTCAATACAAAATTTATAATAGTATTTATAACAGTAATCGCATATTCGCTCATTTTTATAGAGGCAATAAGTAATCTACTTATTAAAATTGGAGAAGTTGTCCATAGTAATTCCCTATCCTTTCAACTGGGGTATTTCCTGACTATAGGATTATTAATGATCGGTTATACATATTCTCTAAATAATCGGTTTATTCAAAATAAACAAATAACTTTTTTATTATTCTATATAACTGCCATATACCTTCTATTTCGGTTCTTATTCTGCTCCTTAATTTTTTTTTCTAAGATTTATGAATCATTACGATATGCTGATATAATCATAATTATTTGTCTTTTTCATATCATAAATCTAATCATAGTTGAATTAAAATATAATTTCATATTACGAACAACTAAAGATAAAGCTTATTTCATTGAAGACGGAATTTTCATTGATGGAGAAATTGATAATGAGAAAATACTACAAAAACTAATAGATGTTGTTACAAACTTTAAACCTGATTCAGCGTTTAGCATTGGAATAAATGCCGTCTGGGGCTACGGAAAGAGTAGTTTTTTACACAGATTTAAAAATGAATATCAAAGAAAAAATACTAATGCTATAATCTTTTGGAACAGGATATGGAAAAATAAGGGATCTGTTGCAATAATTGAAAATTTCTTTGAAGAACTTAAAAATAATCTTAAACCTTTTTCTTCTGAAATATCTGGTGATATTAATAATTATGTTGATTCGATATTAAAACTATCGGACACAGACTTACATAAAATCGTTAGTTCAGGCAGAACAATACTTAATGAGAATTCGACATTGGAAAAGTTTTACAATGGAATAAATGATAATATAAAAAAAATAGATAGACAGGTAATTATTCTTTTAGATGACTTAGATCGATTAGAAAAGCCTGAAATAATGGATACATTAAAATTAATTAGAACATTGTCAGATTTTAACAATGTAATATTTATTGCTGGCTATGATAGAAAATATATAGTAGAAACTATTGAAACTCCTAAAAATAATTATTTGGATAAGATTTTTAATGTCGAAATTAATTTATTACCATTTGATGAGCAATTAATCATAGATGAATTAATTCGACTAGTTGAAATTTCATTTCCTTACAACCAAAAAGAATCTGATGAAGTAGGCTTCAATAAATCTTTTAAAGAGCTATTTAGCGTTGAAAGTATCTCAATAAGTGATATAAATCTTGATAATATATTACACACAAAATCTATTTGCACAGTTCGGGATTTAAGATACCAAGATTTTTTAAAGACATATCGTGATGTTAAAAGATTTTTTAATGAATTTAAATTCAATTCCGATTTTTTGGATAGTGAATTTGATGTAGTTGGAAAAGAATATATTTTATTAAAACTACTAAATTATCGTTTTCGAGATTTAAATAATATTCTTTTTCCTAATATAAACAGGTTATTAACCAAAAGTACTTTAGATGAAGTAAATAATACAATTCATAATGTAAATTCATCTGCCAATAACATCTATGTCTATGACGCTGAAGCTCAAAAGCGAATAAAAATAACATTAGCACAGTATAATTCAGATGAAATAGAAATAATAGAATCTGTATTATGCAAATTATTTGGAAGTAAACAAACATCTTACTATCAAAATAATCAAAATGCAATTTCTAAAATATACTATACAGAAGTGTACATAAGAAATAATATCGCTGGAGGAAAAATTTCATTATCTGATCTACAACGTGAATTTTCATCTGCATCGTTGATAAAAATTGCAAAAGATATTAACAAATCAACAGACTCAAAATTTCAAGTTTCAAACGAGTTAAAACAGTTTATTTTTAATAACGAACCGCAATCTAAAGAGCAATATTTAGACTCATTAAGAACTTTGAATATCCTTGTGCAATATGGCACCTCAATTGATGATCAAAAAATAATTGATATTCTCCGTTTAGGATTTAATAAATATTATAAAAAAGATAAAAAAACGTTTTTATTTGAACTTTTAAAAATAATAAAAAATGAACCTATAGGTTATTTAGACAAGCTTTTAAGCGAGATCAATATGGATTTCAAACGTAAAGAAAGTAAGTTGGATTATGGAGAACGAATTAAAACATTTAAAAACAACGAATTTTCTACAAAAGATTTAAAATATTTGTTTAATGAAAAAATAAAGCTTCAAATTGAAAAGAAAGAGAACCCAAACATTATAACAGCAACTTATAATTTATTTGTTGAAAAAATAGTAGTCGATAAAAAAATCATTCGGGATAAAGATCTTAATATCTTAATAGGAGAAGACATTAAAAATCGTTTCAAAGATTACTTTACTTCAACTATGTTTGAGTCAGTTAGGGAAAAAATGGATGAAACTATTGGTGAATTTATTGGTTATGAACCTAATTTTACACTAGCACAAATTTTTTCTAATCCAAAAACTCAAGAATTAGTTATTCAAAATCCAAGTGATGAATCTATACTAGATAAATTTTATCGTGAGGGATGGGACAATTTTAATTCATTTATTGAAAGTATAAATCTCACAGAGCAAAATTTTGAGTCAGATATTCAACAAAAAATACAGTTTATGAAAAATTTTGTATCTGAATATATTAAGAATGGCTATAAACCGCTGAATAAGAAACAATATGAGCATATTTTTGATGACCTACCTTTTTAAATAAAACGGTACGATAATTAGATCAAAACATGATGTTCATTTAAAAGCTCATGTTTTAGCTAATAGAAAATTATTCTTTGGTTTTTAAATCTATAAAAATTTAATTAATGACATTCTCAGAATTTATTAACCACCTTGCACCAGAACAAGTTAATACTTGGTGGAATGATATTGCCCCTAATACAGCGCCAGAAAAGGCAGAAGATGAAAACTGGAAATACCAACTTTCAAAGAATGGTAAAAGTTTGCCCTTCAAATGGACTATTAAAGAACTAGCTACATATTACATCATAAACTTTAATCTTAAAGATTTTAGTTCTACTGATCTTACGCGAAATAGTTTTTGTGATGTATTTGATTTTGATATTGTTGAAGAGCTGGTTTATAATAGAACGGAATCAAACTCTTTTGTAGATTTTTATAACAGTTTACAGAAAACACAAGCTCTTTTTCACGAATCACTAGATTACTTAAATAAAATAGTATTAAGTAATCAAATCAATCCATACAAAATTAGAATGGCAACTAGAGATTCTAATAGACAAGCTATGGTCATTATTGGAATGAGAGCTGTATTTGCCATTAGAGAAGAGAATAACAAAATTAAACTTGCTTTAATTTTAGATAAAACAATTTATGAAAATAACAGAAGTAATCTTAATGTAAAATACGAAGAACAGTTTAAAGGAAAACCTGAGAACAAAGTATTAGTTTCTATTGAAATAAATAAGTGGAATGATATTCCAAAAGAAATTTTAGAAAATAATACAGATGAAATTCTTGTGCAATATGATAATATTAAAGATTCTAAAAGATCTTCATGGAATACAGAAGCCAATACAACTAATAGTGTACTAAAATATCTGATCTTTAAAGGTGAAAATGCTGAAGAATGGGTTAACAGCAATAAGATAGTAACTTCAATTTTAAACTTCAAACAAGCAGTTGAACAGTATCGTATTCATTTATCTAATAATTCGAAATTAAATGCACGGTTTAAAATAATGGAATGCCAAAAACACTTTGTTTTTATTTATGACATTCTAAATGGTTTTACAAATTTGGAATGCCATTATGAACTAATCACTAGAGATAAAGTTAATATTGCTATTGAAATTCATTTTGAACAATCTAATAAAAAGGAATACCTACAACAATTAAAATCTGAACTTCCTGAAAAAGTTAAGATAGAAGAGAAACATAAAAAAGATGGACTTAGTATTGCTTATGAAACAAATTATGCGATTACTGATAGAGATTTATTCGATAAAATTGATAAAGCTCTAATTTATTTGAATGAAAATCTTGGTGATAGAATTCTTAAAATAAAGACTCACATGGGCAAAGTGGACGTAAAAGAGGCATTTATAGAATGGTTTATAGAAAATGATGGCAAGAATACTAATTATTTTTCACAACAATTCAGTTCAAACGCAGATCGCTTAAGATCTGAAATAAATGAATATGAAGAAATTTATAAAAACGATTTTAATACTGAACTATTTGTTATAGAAAATAAGGATCATAAAAGACAAATAGAAGTCATTAAATCTAATATCTACAATAAGTCTGGAAGTTTTGCAAAATATAGTAAAGATAAAAGTAATGATCGTCCAAGGGCAATTTTAGGCAAAAAAAACTATATAAAGTTCTTGAATCAATATTTTGAAAATAGTCAAAATTCAGAAGATAATGTAACCAAAAATAATAATGTGAAAATGGATTTAAATCGAATTTTATATGGTCCACCTGGAACAGGAAAAACATTTACTCTTCAAAAAGAATATTTTGACATGTTTACTGTTAAAGAAACATCTTTAACTCGTGAACAATTTTTAGAATCTAAGGTAGCAGAACTAACATGGTGGCAAGTGGTTAGCATTGCAGTACGAGATTTGGGAAGTTCAAAAGTAAATGATATTTACAATCATGAATTTGTTAGGATGAAGGATAAGTTGTCTTCTTCTAAAACAGTTAGACCAACTATCTGGGGGCAACTGCAAGCACATACCGTTCTGAACTGTGAGCATGTAAATGTATCTAAAAGATCGGAACCTTTATTTTTCAATAAAGATGCAAATTCTGAATGGTCAATTGATCCCGAAATGCTTTCTCAATATTTTCCTGAAGCAAATGAATTATTGGAAGCAAGTAAAAATTATAATCCACAGAACGATAGGGAAATAAGAAACTACGAATTTGTTACTTTTCATCAATCTTTTAGCTATGAAGATTTTATTGAGGGTATAAAACCAATGTTAGAGGACGGAGAAAGCGATTTGGGTTATGAAATCAAAGATGGAATATTTAAAAAATTATCTTTGAAAGCTGAAGCCGATCCAAATAGTAATTTTGCGATTTTTATTGATGAAATCAATAGAGGAAATATATCTTCAATTTTCGGTGAATTAATTACTTTAATTGAAAGCGACAAAAGAATAGGACAAGAAAATGAATTAAGAGTAAAGCTACCTTATTCTAAAACTGAATTTGGAGTTCCTTCAAATCTTTATATTATTGGAACAATGAATACAGCAGATAGAAGTGTAGAAGCATTGGATAGTGCACTACGACGCCGTTTTTCATTTACAGAGATAATGCCAGAACCTGAATTGTTGGAGGAAATTTCATTTAATGATTTTACTTTAGATGAAGTTTTAGAAACTATTAATCACAGGATTGAAATATTACTTGATCGAGATCATACTATTGGTCATTCTTATTTTTTAAAAGTCAATAGTAATAATACAGAAGAATTAACAGCAGTTTTTCAAAATTGTATTATTCCATTGCTACAAGAGTATTTTTATCATGACTACGAAAAAATAGCACTAATTTTAGGTCAAGGTTTTGTACAGGTAAAAGACAATAAAAATATTCAATTTGCTTTTGTTGATGGTTTAGGTCAACCAGAAATAACTAAACAATTTGAATTAATTAATCATATTGAAGATATTGAAAAAGCTATCGTATTACTTCTGAATAAAAATGATTAATAGAAATTCCAGAATACAAGTTTTTGAACACAATACACTCCATTATGGAAGGGTGTATAAAAATGTGTCTTTTAAGGAAAAACATTTTAATGCATTAGTTAAATTAAATGAATTACACGATAGTAAATATTTCACTGTAATTCACAAAGGACTAAAATTCAAGCAATTTGTTGGAGTTATTCAAGTTGATGACCTTACAATTGAAATCTTACCCAAAATTGACAATAACAAGGAAGATGAAAATGTTTGGCAAAATGTTTTAATTGAGATGCTTCGAGTAACTAAAAAACTTAAAGTACAACAAGTAGGTGAAGCAAACGTGAACAAGCAAAATATTCATCTGCTAGATATTTATTTCGAGTGGTTTTTAAATGAAGTTCAATTACTAGTTCACCAAGGTTTAATTAAACAATATTACAAGGAAACCAATAATGTAAAAGCCTTAAAAGGGAAACTGGAATTTTCGGGACATATAAGTAAAAATCTTGTTCATAAAGAACGATTTTACACCACCCATCAAGTATATGATAAGGATCATTTAGTTCATCAAATACTTTCACAAGCATTATGCATTGTGGAAGAGTGTTCTAAAGGAAATTATTTATACAGCAAATGTAAAACAGTGCAACTGGATTTTCCAGAAGTAAAAACCATTAAAGCGAATGAATCTACATTTGCTAAAATTCCCAAATCAAGAAAAACAGCTCCATATGAAACTGCTTTAGCAATAGCAAGGTTAATTATTTTAAATTATGCTCCAAGTGTTTCCAGCGGATTAGAAAGAATGTTAGCATTATTGTTTGATATGAATTCTCTTTGGGAAGAATATGTTCTAATTCGACTGAAACAATTCTCTAAGGATCTAACTATCTTTGGTCAGGATTCAAAAGTACTTTGGAATGGGATTACAATTCGTCCGGATATTGTAATTAAAAAAGACAATGAAAAATTTATAATTGATACCAAATGGAAAAACATAGATCATAGTAAACCATCTACTCATGATTTACGCCAAATGTATGTCTATAATGATTATTGGGAATCTACAAAGGCAATGTTACTTTATCCCTCAAATAAATCAGATTTTAAAGGATTTAAAAAATTTGAAGGAGATGATTCAAAACATAAATGTGGTTTAGGAAAAATTTCTATTTTCGAAGAAGGAACAAATATTTTAGATCAAAATATAGGTGATAAGATTATAGATTGGTTTTTAGTCGATAAATTAAAAATATAAAAACAAGGAGCGAGTTTTTAAATACTACTTTTGAATTCTTATTCCTTCTTCTTGTAATTTTAATAATGCAAAGGTTTCTGACATATCTTTTCCTTTAGAAGAACAAAAGTCTATCAAATCATATTCTATTAACCGTTGAATACTTTCTGCTTTGTCTGAAATAGCTTTAATTTTTTGAAATAATTCCTCTTTTATGTTTCCGGCATTTAAATCTTCTTCGTTTCCACAGATAACTTTGTGAACCAACCAATTCCTATGCTGTAAAAAAGCTTTTAATTCATCTTGCAATAAGAAATTATATAGTTCCTCTTTAATTCCAATTTTAATAGCCTGGCCTAAAGTATAACTTTGGTTTTGTTTTAAAAATTCATCCGCTCGTTCTTTTGTTTCCGTGGGATTCATTTTAAGAGTAATTGAATGACTCAACGCTTGTTCAACCATTTGGGTTTTCAATAGAGCTTCTCCAATAAAACTATAAAAATTAATTTCATTATTGTTGGCTTGTATTTTTATAACATTTTCTTTCATATCCTTTTCACTTTAATAAAATTTCATCTAACTTATACTTCTGACAAAACCATACATTTCCATCCTTAACTGGTGCTTTGTTTTGATTAGTATCAGTAACTATCTATTTTGCTATCTATTAATCAAAGATAATCCTTTAATACGCAGTGTTTTTGCGTAGTAAAAAAATATTCAATTTCAGAACATAATTATTATTTGCATATTGAAGATAAAGTTATTAAGTTCACTTTGTCAACGTTTTACAGCTACAAGAAGTTGGCGATTCCGGAGACGAAAACTTGTCTGCCAGTAGTAAACTTGATTCCAAGCACGATGCTTTATTTAACCACTGAACCGCCAATTTGTAGGTGCTGTTATAGGCAGTTATTCTTCGTATTTAAAAGTTGATATCGATTCTTTAATTAGATTGCTAAGTTTTGTTTGCTGTTGTTCGTTCGAAGTGAAATATTCACTAGTTAGCTTTATGTCTTTCTTCGAAATTTCCCTTTTAAAATGACTGAAGAATCTCGTGAAGAATACTTCAGAGAGGTCATTGTGCTGATTACCTAAAGAATAAATGTCATTAAATGATTTTACAATAGCCCCAAATCCAGTTGTTTTCCATAGGATGTTATTATTTGGATTCTCCCATAATTCTATAAACGCATTTTTAACGCCATTGAATAGGTTTTCTAATACTTTGAGAATAACTTCATCTTCGCTGTCAATAAAATAATCTCTTAACGGAAGTGAGTTTATTCTATCTAATTCGTCATTGTTTTTAAGTTTTATCTGGTCTGATTCTGGGTCTTTAGAAATAAGTGTCAATAACGATTTAACAAAAGTGCCTTGTGATAATGTAGCATTGTCTTGCCCTTCACTTTTCTTTCCTAACATTTTCAATCTATTGAAAAAGGCAGAAGCCTTGCTTGTATTTAGTGATCGTGCTACTTCATGTATAGTCTTTTGTGGACTTCTTGATTTAGTCAATTCAAAAAGATCATAAATCAGACTCATACTAACCTTTGTTTGTTTACTATTTATTATCGAGAAAACATAAGCCTTTTCTTCTTCAATTAAATTAAACATGAAAACAACAGGTAATTCAAATTTATTAGCTAAACCTGATTTATTAATTCCCTTTAATCTATGTTGTCCATCTAATACTTGTCCAATTTTTATTTTAGGAATATTAAATGAATTATTGTCCGAATCAAATGAAATATTTTCATAAACACTTACTATTATTGGAGTTGGGAATGTTGCATCTGGGTCAGAGCAATATTCTGCTATTTCGTTAATTCTCCTAGTGTTTTCATCTCTTTGGACAGCTTCTAATGACTCACTTCTTGGAGTAATATCAACTATGTCTAGTAGATCTAAGGCATTTAGTTTTGAGAGATAAAATGTGCCTATAGGTTGCGAAAATTCAATATAAGGTGCTCTGATCATAACTTATTGCCTTTTTTATCTGTTTTTATATGAGTTGCTGATTGCACAATTGTTTTTACTAGCTCATCTTCAACTGACGCATAATTATCATCATTAATGTCTGCATAATCGTCCTTAAAGTTCTCTAGTTCCAATAGATTGAAACTAAATAATGAAACCACGATTGCAAGGAGGAAAAATGAAAGTTGAGGCCAATCAATTCCAAAACTAGTAATTCCAATCGATTCAGGATTCGTAGTAGAGATTGAATAGAAAATGCCAGTGAAGAATAAGATAAAAATTGTTATGCTAATTGTTGTAATCTTTATAGACCTAAATTCAGTTGGGCTCTTTTCAACAAAGTTTACGAACAATGGTCCCAATGCAGATGCTATTAAGGCTATTGAAAATGTGTAAAACGAACCACTTACACTATCAAGATACAATGATTCAACTAAACTGAATTTTTCTGACGAAACTCTTATTATTATATTTATAAGAATTCCAATTTGTCCAGCAAATACGGTAAAAAGACAGAACAGGAAAAATGACATCGGTTTTCTTTTAATTATTCCCCATGGTTCTTTAAAGGAATACCAAATCCGACTTTTCTTTTTTAGATTGTTATGTTTCTCTTGCTGTGTTTCCATTTTCTATTGGTGTCTTTTATAATTGCCTATAACGGCCGTTGTGCGATGTTATTCTCGGATTCTTTTTAATTCATCTATTAATAATCTACCTTTTTTCATAGTTGCTTCAGTAACAATTTTTTTTTCAAAGGGGGAATAAGTAAAGTATTTAAAGTCAAAATCTAAATCTCTACACCAAAATGCTACAAATATTAAATAATCTTTGTCAAAATGTTTAATATTAAGATTAATAGGGAGACTTATTATTTGAACTAAAACTTGATTTGTATGATTTGACATTGAAAATTTATTACCAAGAACATCTTCTTGAAGGCTAAATTTATAAGTTGAATTTACATCTGCTACATTGTAAATATCGATTATAAAAGAAACTTTATCGGCTGGAATCTGAGATTCATTTTTGATTCTAATGAATAATTTATCATTTTGTTTATCTATTTCCGTTATAGTTACGTCAGCAGATAATAGTGGAACTCTCCTTTTGTTAAATAAAGCTTGAATAATCCCATGTGGAGCAGGTTTAGCATCTCTTTCAAGTCTTAGATAGTATTTTCCATCGGATGAGCACTGATGTGGAGGAGATAAACTTTGCGGAATATCAATTAAAAATATATTTCCATTTTCGGTTAGGAACTCTTCAATTTTTAAATTAGTTGGTGTTGGCACAATATTAGACGCTATTTTTTGATATAGCCAATCTTTATTTTTAAAACTTGAATATGTTAAATTTCCTTCGCACACTTTAATAACATTTTTACCAAGATTTTTTTTGCTTTCTCTCGGAGCACCAATTATTAATAGTCCACCTTCGGTATTTAAAAAAGCTGTTATTTCTTTGAAAATATCATTAATTTCAACTTCCCCACTTTTAAATTCTATCACAGAAGATTCTTCTTGTGGAGTTGAAAAGTATTCTTCAATATCAGATAATTTAACTTCATTTCTTGGTTTGTCAAATATCTTTTCAATGTAATTAGAGTTCATTAATTTCGGTTTTTTTATAATATCGCACAACTAGTATATACTACTGACAACATCAGACTTATTAAAAATTGCGTAGATATGTCTGATAAAGGTCAGGGTTTATTTGTTATCAAATATATAATAATAAACCTATAAACAATCACAAGAACTTTTAATTCGTTGAATGATTTTGGCACTGACATGGATATAAAATTCAGTGGACTTGGTGTTTTATTGAATCAACACAAACACGATTAACCAATAGTAATATTAACGTCGAATCAAAAAACTAAACATCATTTAAAATTTTCAAATCTGCCATTAAATGGTTCGAATTCTGTACCGCCAAGGTCACTATAAAAAAATTAAAGTAGCTGTCTCACAACT